>SIRX01000001.1 GCA_004563715.1 Actinomycetota bacterium
GATCTCGTGTTTGTAGGCTGCCCGGTCGGGTATGGGGTAGGACAAGGGCGAGAGGGACGGATATGATAGCCGCTGTGTTCAATGGGCCTGGGTCGTTGGAGCTCAGGGAGGTGGAACGCCCTGAGGTAGGGTCTGACGAGGTCCTCGTGGAGGTTGGGGCGAACACGGTGTGTGGCACGGACCTGCGCATACTGCGCGGGGAGAAGACCACCGGCATAACTCCTCCCGCCGTGATCGGCCACGAGGTGGCCGGGCACGTGGTCGAGGTCGGCGGAGACGTGAGGGGATTCGAGGTTGGCGTCCCCGTGACTATAACGCCGATGATCCCGTGCTTGAGTTGTTACTACTGCAGACGGGGCATGGAGAACGCCTGCGAGAACGTGCAGGCCGTTGGTTACGAGATCCCGGGAGGCTTCAGCGAGTACATGAAGGTGCCGGCCGCGGCCCTGGCAGCAGGCTGCCTTTTCGCGGCGCGAGAGAACCTGCCCGCTGAGCAGCTGGCGTTGGTCGAGCCCCTCTCCGCCTGCGTCTACGGCCAGCGCCGCTCGCCGGTGGAGATCGGCGACGTGGTCCTCATCCTGGGCGCAGGACCCATCGGCCTCTTCCACATCCAACTCGCGCTTCTCGCGGGGGCGGGGACCGTGATCGTGAGCCAGCCTGCGGGGCCCCGGAAGGCGCTGGCCTCAAAGTTCGGCGCCCACGTGGTGGTAGACCCCACGAGCGAGGACCTTCCTGACGCCGTCGCGCAGCACACCAGCGGACGCGGGGCGGACGTGGTGATCGTGTGCATCGGAATCCCGCGTCTGGTAAACGACGCCTTCAGGCTCGCCCGCAAAGGAGGGCGGGTCAACGTCTTCGCCGGTCTTTCAGGCGAGGGCTGGGCGGAGGTCGAAGCGAACCTGATCCACTACAACGAGTTGCAGGTAACCGGCCAGACCGGCGCACGGCGCTCGGATTTCGAAACGGCGCTGCGCCTGATCGAGTCCGGCCGCGTAGACGTGCAGAAGATGATCACCCACCGCTTCCCACTGCACGACATAGTTCGGGCTATCGAAACGGTGAGCGGCGGAGAAGGCATCAAGGTGGCGGTAATGCCGGGAATTGAAAAAGGAGCATCATGAGTGGACGAGGACGAAGGCCAAGCCTGCTGTGACTCCCGCAAGTTGCTGGCGACCGCTGTGCCGCGACGGCTGTGCCGCGACGGCTATGCTGAGCGGCATAACGAATCGCAACTTTGTCTTCCCACTCGGAGAACAGGCGGCCTGCCCGCCTGTTCCCCGCCTACTCTTGATCGCCTAAGAGGCCGCGCCAGTAGGGCGCTGAGTCCCCATGTGTTGGTGGGGCCGGGACTCTGCAATACCATTCGGGAAGTTTCTGACGCTTTCCGAAGGAGGAGCAGAGCCCATGCCCGCTGTACCATTATCCATCATCGAGCCCATCTGGGAGCAGTTCGCCGTTCTTTTACCCGATAGAGAAGTGAATCATCCTCTGGGCTGCCACAATCCCCGCATACCCGATAGGGTGGTTTTCGACAAGTTGGTTCAGGTCCTGGTCTTCGGCTGCGCCTACAGCAAGATAGCCGACGACTCTTGTTCAGCTACCACGATAAGGCGTCGACGCGACGAGTGGATCGCCTCTGGTGTGATGGAGTCCCTTCGGCGGATAGTACTCGATGCCTACGACCGGATGATCGGTCTGGATCTCTCTGATGTGGCTGTAGACGGTTGCATTACCAAGGCTCCCTGTGGCGGCGAGAAGGCGGGCAAAAGCCCTGTAGACCGTGGAAAGCAGGGCATCAAGCGCTCTGTGGTCGTAGATGCTAACGGTATCCCGATAGGAGCCATAACCGCCCCGGCAAACCGCCATGACTCTCCGCTACTGGACGAGACCCTGGATACTCTGGGGATTTTAAGAGAGCTTCCTGAGCGGATGAGCGCGCATCTCGATCGCGGTTACGATCACAGGAGTACCCACGAGAAGCTACGGGACCGCGGCTTTTTGGCGGAGATCTCACAGAGGGGTAAGTCGGCTCCGCTGACGGCCACCAAACGCTGGGTCGTGGAGCGCACGAATTCTTGGAACAACGCCCACAAAAAGCTCGTGTGGTGTACCGAACGCGTCGATTCGGTCATCGATTTCTGGATCGCCTTCTCGGGCGTAATCATCATCGTACGAAGGCTCATCCGTAAGGGCTGGACCCGCTACCGTTGGGAGGGACGGCCTTGCCGCCGACCGTAGCCTACTGGCGCGGCCTCTTAGTGTAGTTCTTTCGGCCTTCGGGCAGCGGCTGCTCATAGTACCAGATCTCCTCCGTCGGCCCCGAGCGGTCGAAGAACAGCAGGTTCGTCGGGATGCTGGTGTAGGGCGCGAAGACGCCGTTGGGCAGCCGCACAACGGTGTGCAGGTCGAACTCCTTTAGCAGCTCCTCCTTGATCCTGGCCGCCACGCCCCCGGCGAACAACGTCCCGTTGGGCACGACCACCGCCGCCCGGCCGGGCTTGGGATGCCGCCGGAGCTTGCGCATGATGAGCTGCAAGAACAACAGCGCCGTCTCGCTTGTTTGCTTGTCCGCCGGGAAGTTGTTCTGGATACCCTTCTCCTCCTCGCCGCCGAAGGGCGGGTTGGTCAGCACGATGTCCACGCGGTCCCGGTCCCCGATCTCGCGCAGCGGGAAGCGCAGGCTGTTGCCGGGGTCTATCTTGGGCGACTCCAGGCCGTGCAGCAGCAGGTTCATCTGGGCCATGAGGTAGGGCAGCGGCTTCGCCTCGCCCCCGAAGATGCTCTGTTTCTGAAGGATCTCCCGGTCCTCGACCGTCTTGCACTGCTTCTCCAGGTGGCCGAACGCCTCGGCGAGAAAGCCCCCGGTCCCACACGCCGGATCCAGCACCGTCTCGCCCAGGCGCGGGTCCACCACCTCGACCATAAAGCGCACGACGGGCCGGGGCGTGTAGAACTCGCCCAAGTCCCCGGCGGCGTCGCGCATCTCCTTCAGCATGGACTCGTAGAGGTGGCCCAGGGTGTGGACCTCGTCGGTAGAGGCGAAGTCTATGTCGTTGACCCTGTTGATCACGTCCCGCAGCAGGTAGCCGTTGATCATGCGGTTCAACGCACCCCGGAAGACGGTGGCGACCACGTCGCGCCGGTCGCCGCCCTCCGCGCCCTGTAAACCTCGCAGGTAGGCGAAGAGACCTGGTCCCCGCGTCCCGTCCGGGCGCACCGCCTCCTCATTGTTGACAAAGGAGATCAACTCGTCCCCCGTCATGCCGTCCTCCCTGGCAGCCCAGTCCCGCCACCGGTAGGGCGGCTCGATGGTGGGCCGGAACCTCTCGCCCGAGAGAACCGCCTCTTCCTCTCTGACT
>SIRX01000002.1 GCA_004563715.1 Actinomycetota bacterium
GGGACTTACGAACGGCTCGTGGAGGAAGACCTCGACCGCTCTGCGCCGCGTTTCTTCTACGACCGGGGAGAGCTGGAGATCGTGAGCCCGTCCTTCGAACACGAGCAGATCGCGAGGATCGTCGCGACGCTGATCGAAGAGCTGTGTGTGGAACTGGACGTTGACGTGGTAAGCGCCGGCTCGACCACGTTCAAACGTGAGGACGCCGCCCGCGGCTTCGAGCCCGACGCGTGCTTCTACTTCCCCGGAAAGATCTCGCAGGTTCGCGGGAAGCGCAGGCTCTCCCTCGACGCCGGTGATCCGCCGCCGGATCTCGTCGTGGAGGTGGACATCACGAGCCCGTCGTCGAGCAAGCTCCCCATCTACGCTGGCCTCGGGGTGGCGGAGGTATGGCGCCACGACGGCGAACGACTGTCAATACTTGGGCTAAGAGGGCAGGAAGCCGGAGAGGAACGCTACGCCGAGATCCCCGAGAGCGCTTTGCTGGCGCCGGTACGAGTGCCTGCCGAGTTGCTCTCGCGCTTCGTCGAAGAGGGGCTGACTTCGGAACGGCCGGCCTGGACACGCCGGGTGCGGGAGTGGGCGGGCGGGTTGCGCGAAAGCTTATAGAAAGCAGGGTCGTACGTCTTCGTAAGGCCGGTAAGGAGTGGTATGCAAACTGAGAAGATAGAAGTTCGGTTGGCTCCTGAGACTCGACGGAAGCTGGAAGAGATGGCGGCGGCCAGGGGTTCGTCGGTGTCGGAGTTGGTGCGGTCCCTGATCGAACGCTCCCACGAGGAGGAGGTCGCAGGCGCCGCGCGGCTGGCGGCGGCGGAGAGGATCGGGCGTATGGAGGTAGAGGACGTACCAGAGCCCGCCGAGTTGAAGCGCCAGTTCTCCGAGGCCCACGGACCGTATTCGGAAGAGGCGGGCTAGGACTTCTTGTGGCGGGACGACTCTTTCTCGACGCCAACGTGCCGACCTACGCGGCGGGGCGGGATCACCCCCTGAAAGAGCCTTGTAAAGAGGTGCTGTTGCTGGCGGCGCGTCACCCGCGCTCTTTCTTCACCGACGCCGAGGTGTTGCAGGAGATGCTCCACCGCTACCTGTCGCTCCGGCGTTGGCCCGAAGGCAAGCGCGTCGTGCTGGACTTCGCGGCCCTTATGTCCGGTTCGGTTGAACCGATCATGGCCGGGGACGCGGTTCATGCGTGCGATCTGGCCGACAGATACGGCGTGCGGTCGGGAGCCCGTCTGGCCGCGCGCGACCTGCTCCACGCGGCAGTGGTGCTCCGGGTGGGAGGCGCCAATGTTGAAGGTCGTGACAGCCGACGGCGATTTCGACGAGTTGGCTACGGAGGGCATTGAGCGTCTGGACCCGTCTAGCGTCGAAGAGTGGCGTCAGGAAATCGAGGCGGAAGTTCGATGAGTGACGTCGGCCAGGTCGAGCGCCTGACCCAGAAGCGGGTACTGCGGCTGCTGGAGCGTCGGCTCGGCTACCGCTACCTCGGCGACTGGCACTACCGGGTCGGTAACAGCAACGTCGAGGAGCAGTTCCTGAGCGAGTGGCTCCGAAAGCGCGGCACGAGCGAGGCCCTCATCGCCCGCGCCCTGCGGCAGCTCAAGCAGGCCGCCGCCCTCGGCGGGGGCAAGAGCCTCTACGACGCCAACCGCGAGGTCTACGACCTTCTCCGCTACGGTGTGAAGGTCCGGGAGGCGGCGGGCGAGACAAAGGAGACCGTCCGGCTCATAGACTGGGAAACGCCGGAGAACAACGACTTCGCCGTAGCCGAGGAGGTGACCGTGGCCGGGCCGTCGGACAAGCGCCCGGACGTGGTGCTTTACGTCAACGGCATCGCGCTCGCGGTACTGGAGCTCAAGCGCTCCACCGTATCCGTTGGCGAGGGCATCCGCCAGAACCTCGGCAACCAGAAGGCGCAGTTCATCCGGCCTTTCTTCACCACCGTGCAACTACTGATGGCCGGCAACGACACCGAGGGGCTGCGCTACGGCACCATCGAGACGCGGGAGAAGTACTACCTGCAGTGGAGGGAGGAGGGCGACGAGCCTGAAAACCTGCTGGACCGGCATCTTGTGCAGCTCTGCGAGCCGGCGCGGCTGCTGGAGATAATCCACGACTTCGTCGTCTTCGACGCGGGCACCAAGAAGGTGTGTCGGCACAACCAGTACTTCGGCGTCCGGGCGGCGCAGGAGCGGGTGCGGCGGAGGGAGGGCGGCATCGTCTGGCACACCCAGGGGTCGGGCAAGAGCCTCACGATGGTGTGGCTGGCCAAGTGGATCCGGGAGAACGTAGAGGGGGCGCGGGTGCTCATCGTCACCGACCGGGTGGAGCTGGACGAGCAAATCGAGCAGGTCTTCAAAGGCGTAAACGAGGATATCTACCGCACGAAGAACGGCGCCGCCCTGATCTCCCGCCTCAACACCCCAGAGCCCTGGCTCCTGTGTTCCCTCGTCCACAAGTTCGGCCGCAGCGAGACCTCGGCGCAGAAAGAGTTTGTCAAAGAGCTGGAGGAGAGCCTGCCGCAGGGATTCCGCGCCAGAGGTGAGCTGTTCGTCTTCGTGGACGAGTGCCACCGCACGCAGGCCGGCAAGCTGCACGAGGCCATGACGGCCATCCTGCCCGGCGCCATGTTTATCGGTTTCACCGGCACGCCGCTCCTCAAGACCGACAAGCGGAAGAGCGTCGAGATCTTCGGTCCCTACATCCACACCTACAAGTACGACGAGGCCGTGCGCGACGGCGCGGTGCTCGATCTACGCTACGAAGCCCGCGACATAGACCAGGACCTCACCTCGCAGCAGAAGGTGGATCAGTGGTTCGAGGCCAAGACCGGCGGGCTTACGGACGTGGCGAAGCGTCAGCTAAAAAAGAAGTGGGGCACGATGCGCAAGGTGCTCTCCAGCAGAGATCGGCTGGAGAAGATCGTCGCCGACGTCCTCTTCGACATGGAGACCCGCGACCGCCTGATGAGCCGCCACGGTAACGCGATGCTGGTAACCGGCAGCATCTACGAGGCGTGCAAGATCTACGAGATGTTCTCCGACACGGACCTAGCCGGCCGGTGCGCCATCATCACCAGCTACAGCCCGTCGCCCGGCGACATCAGCCTCGAAGAGTCCGGCGAGGGCCTCACCGAGAAGCTGCACCAGTACGACGTGTACCGCAGGATGCTCGCGGACTTCTTCGACGTCCCGGAAGACGACGCCATGTACCGGACGGTCGAGTTCGAGCGTAAGGTCAAGGACAGGTTCGTCAACGAGCCGGGCCAGATGCGGCTCCTGATCGTGGTGGACAAGCTGCTCACCGGCTTCGACGCCCCGCCCGCCACCTACCTCTACATAGACAAGCGGATGCGCGACCACGGCCTGTTTCAGGCCATCTGCCGCGTAAACCGTCTGGACGGTGAAGACAAAGAGTACGGCTACATCATCGACTACAAAGACCTCTTCAACAGCCTCGAAACCGCCGTCGCCGACTACACCGGCGAAGCCTTCGAAGACTACGACCGCGAAGATGTCGAGGGCCTGCTGCAGAACCGCCTGGAGAAAGGCCGCGAGCGGCTGGAGGAGACCCGCGAGACCGTGCGCGCCCTTTGCGAGCCGGTATCGCTCCCGCGAAACACCATCGACTACGTCCGCTACTTCTGCGCTGAAGACACGACGGACAAAGACGCCGTAAAAGCCAACGAGCGCAAGCGCGTGACACTCTATAGGGCCGTGGCGTCCTTCGTGCGGGCCTACGCCAACCTAGCCAACGAGATGGACGGGGCCGGCTACACGCCCGGGGAGGCCGAGGACATTCGCAGAGAAGCGGCCCACTACGAGAAAGTCCGCCAGGAGGTAAAGATCGCCAGCGGCGACTACCTGGATATGAAGAGCCTGGAGCCGGCAATGCGGCACCTGCTGGACACTTACATCCGGGCGAAGGAGAGCGAGAAAGTCTCGGCCTTCGACGATCTGGGCCTCGTGGACCTGCTGGTCACGGAGGGCAGGGGCGCGCTGGACAGGCTGCCCGAGGGCATCCGCGAAGATGCCGAGGCGATGTCCGAGACCATCGAGAACAACCTCCGCAAGGTTATCATTGATGAGCAGCCGGTCAACCCCAAGTACTACGACAAGATGTCCGAGTTGTTGGACGCCCTGATCCGTCAGCGCAAAGAAGAGGCGCTGGACTACAAAGAGTACCTGGAGAACCTCGTGGACCTCGCGAGCAAGGTGCGGAAACCCGCCGGGGCCGGCGAGTATCCGGGATCGCTCAACACCTCGGCGAAGCGCGCGCTGTACGACAACCTGGACAACGACGAGGAGCTGGCTATCCGCGTCGACACCGCCGTGCGCCACACCCGAAAGGACGACTGGCGGGGCAACAGGTTCAAGGAGAGGGAGGTGCTCAACGCGGTCCGCGAAGAGCTGGGTGAGTACAGGACTCGGGCGGACGAAGTCTTCGAGATCGTGAAGAACCAGCGTGAGTACTGACCGGAAAACCATCGAGGTAAGCGGCATCCGGGTGGAGGTGGTGCGCAAGCCCATCAAGAACCTGCACCTGAGCGTCCATCCGCCGGAGGGCCGGGTGCGGGTGTCGGCGCCGCAGCGCATAGACGACGAGGCCGTGCGCCTCGCGGTGGCCTCCAGGCTGGCCTGGATCCGTCGCCACCAACAGCGCTTCGCCGACCAGCCCCGCCAGTCGAAGCGCGAGATGGTCAGCGGCGAGAGCCACTACTTCCGGGGACGCCGCTACCGCCTGCGGGTCACGGAGCACAACGGCCCGAGCCGGGTAAGCGTCAACGGTATTTCGGAGCTAAAGATGTGGGTCCGGCCCGGCACGGACGTAGATAAACGCGAGCAATTGCTAAACGACTGGTACCGAGGGTACATGAAAGAACTCATGCCAGACCTTATCTCCCGTTGGCAGTCGGTCGTCGGTGTACAGGTCGCCGATTGGGGTGTCAAAAAGATGAAGACCCGCTGGGGCAGTTGCAATACACAGGACTGTCGCGTCTGGCTCAACCTAGAACTTGCTAAGAAACCGCCTCAATGCCTGGAGTATGTCGTGGTTCACGAGATGGTGCATCTTCTCGAACGTCACCACAACGACCGCTTCAGAATACTGATGGACAAGTTCATGCCGCAATGGCGGCTGCATCGAGACGAACTAAACCAGGCGCCACTGCCGCATGAGGATTGGGCATATTGAGGAAGGGTTGTGTATACGCGTTCGTGCATGCACAAACTTCAGTGTGCCATGACCAGTTGCGAAGTTCACAATAGCCGGTTCGCTTACAGCGGCTATTCCTAAAATTTTCAAGCTGCTCTCCCGGTAGCTCCGAACCCCTGACCGAGGCTGATTCTGTAGAACCTTTGCGCTCCGGAAGCGTACCAGCGGCCGTCGCTCCATCAAGGGCTACGGGCGGCCTCCATACCGACCCCAGCCTACGGCTGGCCTACCGCCCTACGCCCTTTACTCCACGCCGGTCCGCCGGCATCTGACTCCCAGGCAAAGGTTCCTGATTGGGAACTTGGAGGAGTAAATCGGCCCCGCGAGTGCAGCAATACTCCGAGGCCCCGGCCCAAGGAGGTAGCCCTTGAGCAAAGTCAGTGTAGCGCCGAAGTGGAGCACCCGCCAGCAGCGCGGTATAGCTCTGTTCCGGGAGCGCGGAGAGCAGATCGAGCACATCGAGGGCTGGAGGTGGAGAGTGCCAAGCTGCTCGGACTCCAGCACCTACGTCGTGGACTTGCGCGCCGAGGCGTGCGAGTGTCCGGACCACCCGCCCGAGGGCGAGGTCTGTAAGCACATAGTAGCGGCGATCATGTATGCGT
>SIRX01000003.1 GCA_004563715.1 Actinomycetota bacterium
CGCGGGGCGACATCTCTATGGCTCTCGCGCCGCTGGAACGCGCCCTGAAGCTGGCCGAGCCCGAGGGCTACGTCCGGACCTTCATCGACGAAGGCGCCCCGATGGCGCGGCTACTCTCCGAAGCGGCTGCCCGCGGGATCGCGCCAGGTTACACGGGCCGGCTGCTGGCCGCGTTCGACGCCGGAGAGCGAAAGAGCGAAGACGAGCCCCATCAGCCCCTCGCCAAGCCGTTGAGCCCGCGCGAGCTGGAGGTGCTGGAGCTCATCGCCCGGGGACTCTCGAACCGGGAGATCGGCGAGCGACTCTTTGTAGCCCTGGACACGGTCAAGGGACACAACCGGAACATCTTCCGCAAGCTCGGAGTCCGAAGGCGCACCGAGGCCGTGGCCCGCGCCCGCGAGTTGGGACTGTTGTGGCCTGAACGTTAGTATGCCCGCAGATTCGGCATCAAGCTAGCGAGAGCTTTATAACTTCCACCCTCCCGATAACCCCCACAACAACACCCCGAACAACACTTCGGTGTCTGTACGCCAATACCGTACTGCGGCTAGGCTCTTGTACATGAACGAGCGGTACAGACTGTTGTGAGCATCCAGGACAGAGACGGGGATATGTCAAGTAAACTTGAGCCCGAAATTGATCCGGATCAACCGGTGGTGTACCAGATCCGTCTCCAGGGCCATCTGGGTCGTAATTGGACGGAGTGGTTCGGGGACGTGACCATCACACTGGAAGAGGGCGGTGAGACGCTTTTGACCTGTCCGGTGAAAGATCAGGCCGCCCTCTACGGACTGCTAAGGAAGGTACGTGACTTGGGAGTGCCGCTCATCTCGATCACGCCCGTCAAACCCGCCCACCAGGTGGGCGGAGCAGATATCAAGCCGCGAAGTGAGACGAAAAGGAGTCGGAAATGAGTTCAACCAGAAAGATCGCGCTCGTTGCGGGCGTGCTCTTCGTCATTACCTTTATCACCTCGATCCCTGCACTCGTCCTGTACGGCCCTGTGCTGGACGGCCCCGACTACGTCGTCGGTGCCGGCGCCGATACGCGCGTGTCCTTGGGCGCGTTCCTCGAGGTAATCCTTGCCTTCGCCTGTATCGGCACCGCCGTCGTGCTGTATCCCATCGTCAAGCGGGTGAACGAGATCTTCGCCCTTGGCTACGTCGCCGCTCGTGTCCTTGAAGCCGGGATCATCGCCGTCGGCATTATCAGTCTCCTTTCGGTGGTGACCTTGCGACAGGAGTTCGTCGGAGCTGCCGGCGCAGATGCAGCCTCGCTGGTCGCCGCCAGCAAGTCGCTCGTCGCGATCCATGACTGGACGTTTCTGCTCGGGCCCGGCTTGTTGCCGGGGGTGAACGGACTGTTGCTGGGCTACCTGATGTACCGGTCCGCACTGGTGCCACGAGCCATTGCCGTGCTGGGGCTTGTCGGAGGCCCCCTGCTCATCGCTTCGGCGACCGCCGTGCTGTTCGGGCTCTACGAGCAAGTCTCCGTGTGGTCGGCGATCGCGACGATCCCGGTGGCCGCCTGGGAGGCGACGCTCGGCGTCTGGCTCATCGCCAAGGGGTTCAATTCATCTGTGATCGCTTCCGAGAAATTTAGGTTGAGGGCCGCATAGCTATAGCACAGAGACGGAGGGAGTGGGCTCACTTCAAATCCCGGAGCTACGGAAACGAATGGTTCGCCGAGGACGTTCAGCCGGGTGATGAGGATTCGGAGGGAAGCGGGTGGAAGATGCTGAGTATGTGTTTGTTCTAAAATTAACGTATGCCTGCGCCGATCCTGGCCACCAAGCTCTACGTACCCCCACCCCGGACGGAAGTCGTCCCGCGCCCCTGCCTGATCAGGCACCTGAACGAGGGCCTGCGCCGCAAACTAACCCTCATCTCCGCCCCCGCCGGCTTCGGCAAGAGCACGCTCCTCAGCGAGTGGCTGGCCGGTTGCGAATGGCCGGCCGCCTGGCTGTCACTGGACAAAGGGGATAACGACCCCACACGCTTTCTAGCTTATCTCGTCGCTGTCTTACAGACCATCGAGACTGGCATGGGGGCCGGGGCGCAGAGCCTCCTGCAATCTCCGCAGCCGCTGCCAACCGAATCACTTCTGACGGCCCTGCTCAACGAGATCTCCACCGTCCAGGAAGACTTCGTCCTCGTCCTCGACGACTACCACGTTATCGAGGCCGGAGCAGTTGACGAGGCCCTCGCCTTCCTGATAGATCACCGGCCGCCCCAAATGCATCTGGTCATCGCCACCCGCGAAGACCCGCAGCTACCCCTGGCTCGCCTGCGCGCCCGGGGCCAACTGGCCGAGCTGCGCGCCGCCGACCTGCGCTTTACTCCCAACGAAGCGGCCATGTTTCTCAATGAGGTGATGGGCCTCGGTCTCTCGGTGGAGGAAGTCGGTGCGCTGGAGTACCGCACCGAAGGCTGGATCGCCGGTTTGCAACTGGCCGCACTCTCGATGCAGGGGCGTAGAGACACCACCGGTTTCGTCCAGGCTTTTACCGGCAGCCACCGTTTCGTGCTGGATTACCTGGTAGAAGAAGTTTTGCAACGTCAGCCTGACCGTGTCCGAACCTTCTTGCTGCAAACCTCTATCCTCGACCGCCTGAGCGGGCCGCTGTGTGACGCCGTCACCGGGCTGGAGGACGGTAGCAGGACCCTGGAGGCTCTGGAGCGGGGCAACCTGTTCGTCGTCCCGCTAGATGACGAGCGCCGGTGGTATCGCTACCATCACCTCTTTGCCGAAGCTCTCTATGTGCGTTTGATGTCAGAGCAGCCAGATCAGGCGCCCACTCTGCACCGGCGGGCGAGCGAGTGGTACGAGCACAACGGCCTACCCTCCGAGGCCATCCGCCACGCGCTGGCCGCTGGGGACTTCGGGCGGGCCGCAGCCCTGATCGAGCTGTCGGCGCGAGCAACGCTCATGGGCAGGCAGGAGGAGACGTTCATGGGCTGGCTGAGGGCGCTGCCAGACGAGGAGGTGCATCGGCGGCCCGTGCTCGGCGTGTACTATGCCCTGGCTCTGGTCTCTCACGACCTGGAGACCGGCGAGGCCCGCCTCCGGGACGCCGAACGGCTGCTCGACGGTACGGCGCATGCAAACGAGGTAGTCGTCGTGGACGAAGAGGAGTTCCGGGCTCTGCCGGGGATAGCGGCCATCACCCGGGCCTATCATGCCGGGGCTCTCGGCGACGTGTCCGGCAGCGTGAGACACGCCCGGCGGGCGCTCGACCTTTTGCCCGAAGACGAACCTTTGTGGCGCGGCGCTGCGGCTTCGCTCCTCGGGCTCGCGCACTGGGCCGACGGAGACCTGGAGGCGGCGTACCGGTTCATCGCCGACGGAATGGAAAGCCTGCGGATGGCCGGCGACGCCACCCAGTCGCTCAGCGGCGCGTTCATCCTCGCCGACATAAGGACGGCGCAAGGCCGTTTGCGCGAAGCCGAAAGAATATACGAACGGGCGTTGAAGCTCGCGGAAGACCACGACGAGAACGCACCTCCGGGACTTGCGGATCTGTACGTGGGGATGGCCGAGGTCCGCCTTGAGCGCGGGGATCTCGAAGCTGCGTCCCGGTGTCTACAGAAGAGCGGGGAGCTTGGCGAGCGGGGCGGGATTTCTGAGAACCGCTATCGCTGGTACGTTGCGAAGTCCCGGATCGAGAGAGCACGCGGAGACCTCGACGCCGCCCTCGACCTCCTCGACGAAGCGCAGCGCGTGTACGTAAGGAGCCCCGACCCCGAAACGCGCCCCATATCCGCGTTGAAGACGCGGGTGTGGATCCGGCAGGGCAGGCTGGACGAAGCCTCGGACTGGGCGCGCGAGCGGGGCCTCTCCGACCGCGACGACCTCGCTTACCTGCGAGAGTTCGAGCACATCACCCTCGTTAGAGTTCTCATCGCTCGTTACAAAAACGAAAGGAAAGAACACCTCGTCCGCAACGCAACGGAATTGCTCGATCGCCTCCTCGAAGCGGCAGAGAAGGGCCGCCGGACAGGAAGCGTCGTCGAGATCCTCGTACTGAAAGCGCTCGCCTCTCAGGCCGGGGACGACGTGCCGGACGCGCTCGCGTGTCTGGCACGCGCCCTCGCGCTCGCCGAGCCGGAGGGATACATCCGGACCTTCGTGGACGAAGGCGTCCCGATGGCGCGGCTACTGACCGAAGCCGCCAACCGCGGGATCGCGCCGGTCTACACGGAGAAGCTGCTTGCCGCATTCGACTCCGTTCCCCGGAGGGGTGAAGGCGAGTCTCATCCGTCCCTCGCCGAGCCGTTGAGCGGGCGCGAACTCGAAGTTCTTCGACTTATCGCGCGGGGACTCTCGAACCGCGAGATCAGCGAGCGGCTCTTCCTCGCCGTCATCACGGTCAAAGGACACAACCGGAACATCTTCCGCAAGCTCGGGGTCAGAAGGCGCACCGAGGCCGTCGCCCGCGCCCGCGAGCTGGGTCTGCTGTAGCCCGAAACTCCTGCTCGAAAACAATACCCTCAAACCATACTTTGGTGTCTGTGAGGCGATACCCCCTCGCGGATACGCTTCTCGTGCATGGGACGTATGGCGCGGGCTACGGCGAGAGGAGAAAGAATGAGGGCCACCGAAGAAAACGCCGACACGAGGATGCGAAACGCGAGGATCGCGGGCGCGTTGATCCTGACCGCGACCGCCACGTACATGCTCGGCTCGGGACTCGTAGGCTCGATCCCCGACTCACCGGATTTTCTTGCCGAGGTATACGCGAATGGCAGAAAGATGACCGTCGGCGTCCTCCTCCAGTTTGCCTGCGCCGCTGCGGTCGTCGGCGTCGGCGCCGCGCTCTTGCCAGTTTTGAGAAAGCACGGCGAGGTGACGGCCCTCGGGTACGCCGCTACGAGGGTCATCGAGTGTGTGTGCCTCCTCGCCGGCGGGCTAGTCACGCTCTCACTCGTCGCGCTCGGCCGGGAGGCGATGGAGTCGGGTACCGGGGAGGCCGCCTATTCACTGGCTTTGGGGGCCGTGCTGGCGGAGGGAAGCAATACCGCATATCTCATTGCGATGGCGGCCCTCGGACTGGGGAGCCTGCCGTTTTGCTATTTGCTGTACCGGGCGAGACTCATTCCGCGTCCGATGGCGATCCTCGGCCTCACAGGCTATGCGGCGCTGCTCGCAGGCTCCTTGCTGGAGGTCTTCGGCTACGACCTTGCGATGATCCACTACGCGCCGGGTGGACTCTTCGAACTCATCTTTCCGATATGGCTCATCTTCAAAGGATTCGACTCATCCGCAACCGCCTCCGGGGCTGTCCCGGTGAAGGCGACTGGCGACCGGACCCCCGTCGGAAGTGTGAAATGACCGCTCGGAAGCGGCGTGGGGCGATGTCGGGGAAGTCCGGTTCGGGAACCCACGGTCCGAACCAGCCGATGGTCTACGAGATCAGGGTCAATGGCCATCTGGACCGCCGGTGGACCGACTGGTTCGGAGGAATGACGATCACGCTGGAAGAGAACGGCGACACGCTGTTGACCGGCCCGGTGGTGGATCAGGCCGCGCTGTACGGCTTGCTGAGGAAAGTGCGTGATCTGGGGATGCCCCTGATCTCGGCCACCCGCGTCGAACCGCCCTAGCCGAATGCGTCCGAGGACAAACAATAAATCCAGATAGGAGGACGAACCATGACCGGGAAAGAAACGCTGAACACCAACAAAGAACGGCTCTACAGGCCGCCGGTTGAAGGCGACGCCCGAACGCAGGAATCTCCGGTAGCGAGAAAGGTGTGCATCGTCGGAGCTTCCGGGAAGCTCGGACGGTATATGGTGCGGCACGCGCTGGATAGGGGCTACGAGGTGGTTGGCGTGTGCCGGGAGAAGAGCGTGGGCAAGCTCGACGCGTTCGAGGGCCGCATCACCGTCGTTCCGGGAGCGACGAACGATCCCGAGGTCATCAAGCGCGCGGTGGCGGGGTGCGACGGGGTGCTCGTCGTTCTGGTCCCCTGGGGCGTCCACGGGTACTCGACGGGAACGGCCCAGGCGGTGCTCGACCACGCGCCTGTGGGGGCGCGCCTGGTGTTCTCGTGCGGGTGGCACATCACGCGCGACGGCCGGGACGTGTACTCGTGGAAGCTCAGGACATTCGCGAGGGTCTTCGGCCCGCTCGCGCGTCTCGCCCGCTTCGCCGACGTCGACGACCAGGTGGAGGCGTGCCGGCGGGTGTTCGCCAGCGACAGGCGGTGGACCGTCGTGCGCGGCAGCGACCTCGAAGAGGGCGAGAGTCAGGGCCTGCCCGTGTGGAGCCGGCACGTGGGCGACCCCATCCTCGCGAGCAACATCACGCGCCGCGTGGACTTCGCCTTGTTCATGGTGGCAGCACTCGAGAACGAGGAATTGGTCCACGAGGCCCCGGCGATCGTTGGCTGCCGGACGCCTTCGGCTCTCGCGCACGCCGCCGCTTCTGAGGGATCAACGTCGTCGCCGATCTCGGTGTATTGACAAAGGAGACAAATGATGAATGACCTACAGAGGATGGGCGGCGTTGCCGCACTGATCGCGGCAGCGACATTCGTGGTGGGCTTTGCGTTACTTTTCACCTTGTTGGCCCCTGCCGGTTACTTCGCCGCGGACGCCGATCCCGTGCAGAATGCGGCTTTCCTCGCGGACAACCAGGCCATCATGTACATATGGTACCTGACCATCTATGTGGTATTCGGCGCCTTTCTGGTTGTCCTGGCGCTGGCGCTCTTCGAGCGGTCGAAGGCTGGCTCGCCTGCAATGGCGCAGACAGCGGCCGCCTTCGGGCTTATCTGGGCCGGCCTAGTCATTGCGAGCGGCATGGTCGCAAACATCGGCACGGGCGTGGTTGCCGACCTCTATGGCAGGGAACCGGATCAAGCTGCGTCGGTCTGGTTGGCGCTTGACGTTGTGGTGACCGGATTAGGCGGCGGGAATGAGATTGTAGGCGGCTTGTGGGTTCTGCTGGTGAGTTGGGCAGCCTTGCGGGCAGGAGGGCTACCCAGGGTACTGAATTACTTTGGCGTGGTGATCGGTGTAGCGGGCATCCTCACGGTTGTCCCGGCTCTCGGGGCTCTTGAAGTGCTGGGAGCCGTTTTTGGGTTGGGCCTCATCGGGTGGTTCGCATGGCTGGGGATCGTCATGTTGCGCAGCAACCCAAGCGCTGCGGCGCGAAAATTCCGCACGTTCTTCGCGGTTAGGTTCGGAATGCGAGTAGCAACCACGCAGGATCTTACGCCAACGCGGGGTGAGTCATAGCGACAAGGAGGTGTCCATAGTTTTATCCAAGTTCGATTCAGCGAGCCTTATCCACCGTTCAAAGGAAGGAGACAAATGATGAGAACACGTCAACCCACCACCACACTGGAAGACCAGCGGATCCCGGTGAGAGCCAAGCTCGCGGCAGCATGGACCAGCTTCATGTTCCTCTACATCTACGTCGACTACCTCCACCTGTACAAGCCCGGCGCCGTCGACGACATCCTGGCCGGCATCGTCCATGAGTTCGACACCGGCCCAACCTTTGTCGCCCTTGGGCTCACGCTCGTGGCCATCCCGATCCTCATGATCCTGCTCTCGACGACACTGCCCGCCCGTGTCAACCGCACCACCAACCTCGTCGTAGCAACGCTCTACATCCCCGTCTCGATGTACAACGCGGCAGGGGAGTCCTGGACCTACTTCTACTTCTACGGCCTCTCCATCGGACTCGAGGTGCTGCTCCTGGCCTTCATCCTGCGCTCCGCCTGGACCTGGCCCCGCACCGCACCGTCGGCGACCATGGCGACCAGTCCGGACCGTGAAGCCGTTCGCGCCCAGCAGCAAGCGTGAACCCAAGAGCAGTCCCTGTCCTGTTCGGAGCCATCTGCCTCGGTGCCGCGGTGTGGGCCTCCTGGCGGTGGGACACCAACTACCACTGGGACGTCGCGTAGGGGCCTTCCAAGGCCCCTACCGGCAGGTCAGGTCATCGGATGCGCACACAGGCCCACCGCATCGTCGACACCGACCCCAAGCGCGGCAACGTCGTCGTCCGCCTCACCAACCCGCCACGACGGGCACGCCGGAGGAATCCCGTGTATGAAAGCGGGCGACCCGGAGCCGCCCCTCCCGGTAGCCCGACCGGAGAAAAGCGTGTACCCGAGAAAAGAAGGAGGCTCCATGAAAGCCATCGTCCAAAGAAAGTACGGATCGCCGGATGTCCTCGAACTCGCGGACATCGCGAAGCCGGATATCTCCGACAATGAAGCCCTCGTGCGCGTGCATGCGGCCGGCGTGGACCGGGGCGTGTGGCACCTCATGATGGGCCTGCCGTACCTGGTGCGCTTCTTCGGCTACGGGCTCCGCGCCCCGAAGAACCCCGTGCCGGGCCTGGACGTGGCCGGGGTGGTGGAGAAAG
>ML214224.1:0-1920 GCA_004563715.1 Actinomycetota bacterium
ATCTCCTCCTGCCGGTAGCCCAGACAGACAAAGTGGGCGTAGTCCAGAACGATCGTGAGACCGGGGACCTGCTCCAGCAGCTCCAGCACCATCCCGGGCGACTCCAGGTATGAGTGGACGTGCGGCTCGACCGCGAGCGTCACCCCGGCTTCTTGTGCCACGGGCACGAGCTCCTGCAGCGAGCGGGCGGATTGCTCCAACGCTTCCCGGCGGCTCTGTCCCGCGTTTACGACCCCGGGTAGGAGCATCACCGACGGCACCCCGGCCTCCCCGCAGAACTCCGCGACCCTCTCGAAGTCTTTCAGGTTGTCCTTCAGAGCGTCGGGCCGGGCCAGGTTGCGGTCTCCGAGATCCTCGCCGAACAAGTGGTAGAGGTTGGCAGCCTTCGTGCCCAAACGCCGCACCTCGGCGGCCACGGCTCCCGGGGACTGGAGCAGGGCCCTCCTGTCCAACGCCGGTCCGTAGAAGTAGCCCAGGTCCAGAGCTCCGACGCCCAGGGTTAGGGCGATGCCTGCCGCCTCGTCGAGGCTACAAGCCGGGAAGGACCAGGAGGTACAGGAGAGCTCCACGCTCACACCTCCTCCACCGCGCCGCTCCGGGCCGACCGGTAGGCGGCGTCGAGCACCTCCACGGCCCGCATGCCGACCTCGCCCGGCGCGTCGTTCTCTACCCTCTCGCCGAGGCAGATGTCGGCGAAGCGCTCGACGGGCTCCACGCACGCGTACTCCCCGTCGCCGGGCCGCATGGGGACGACGGTGTCGTCGCCGGCGGCGCGGCGGACCTCGAGCCGCTCGCGCTCGATGTCGAAGAGAAGCATCCCCTCGCTACCGAAGACGCGGAGGTCGATCTGAAACCCCCGGTGCTTGGGCACGGTGGCGGAGCCCGAGACGACCCCGGTGGCCCCGTTGGCGAAGCGCAGGCTCAGAGCGTCGTAGAAATCCACCCCGGCCGGGCTCTGCTTCATCCAGGCGAACACCCGACCGGCGGGGACGTCCACGATCCTGAACAGGAGCCCCAGAGCGTGTACGAGCTGTCCCCAACCGTAACCCCCGGCGCGCCCGGGGTCGGACCAGGTGGAGGCTTCGGGGCGGAAGAACGCGCCCTCCGTCTCCCGCATGGGCTCGCCGCCGAACAGGTCGCGCAGGGGCGAGGCCATCTGGCACACCACGTGCTCCACCGCGCCTATCGCGCCTTCGCCGACCAGTCGGCGAGCCTCGCGCGTGTAGGGTTTGAAGTTCCACCCGTAGGGGATGACGATCTCTCGACCGCGGTCGGAGGCTAGCCGGACCAGGTCCCTGGCGTCGGACGCCCGCGTGGTCATGGGCTTCTCCAGGAGCAGGTGCAGGTCCTTCTCGAGCGCGGCCTTCGCGTGCTCGTAGTGGAGCACGTGCGGGGAACCGATCACCACCCCGTCCAGGGGTATCTCCTCCAGCATCTCCCGGTAATCTTCCGTGGCGAACCCGAAACCGAACCGCTCCTTGACCTGCTGGAGTTCCTCGCGGCCCAGGCGGCAGACCGCCGCGAGCTCCACGTCCGCCCGCTTCTCGAGGATCGGCAGGTGGTTCTCGACCGCCCACCAGCCAGCCCCGATAACCCCGATGCGTGCTCTTTCCATCATCTAGACCCTCCTCACGTAGCTCGGCGACCCGTTCTCACTCGCCCAGTGCCCGGCTGCGGAGCTGATCCAGGCCGACGGCCAGCAGCAGGACAGCGCCCTGGGTGACCGACTGCCAGAAGCTGGAGACGTTGAGCAGGACCAGACCGTTGTTGAGCGTGCCGAGGATCAGGACCGCGAGCAAGGTCCCCCACACGCTCCCCCGCCCACCGTAGAGGCTCGTCCCTCCAAGGATCACGGCGGCGATGACGGCGAGGATGTTGCCGGCGGCGGCCGTGGGCGCGCTAGCCCCCAGGGCCGCCGCC
>ML214224.1:2013-3648 GCA_004563715.1 Actinomycetota bacterium
CCCAGGGTCGCCGCCAGGATCAGGCCGCTCACCACCCCGCTCACCGCGGACAGCACGAACAACACCGTCTGGACCCGGTTTACCGGGACGCCGGCGAGGCGGGCGGCCTCGGGGTTACCGCCGGTCGCGTAGACGTAACGCCCGAAGCGCGTCGAAGAGAGGATCCGGTAGAGCGCCACGAACGTCAGGAGCATCAGGATGAGCGGGATCGGCACCCCGAAGACGCGTCCCTGCCCGATGATGCTGAAGGTGGGGGCGTCGAAGGGCGCGGTCAGCCCGCCCGTCAAGACGAGAGAGAGGCCCTCGACGATGCTCATCATCCCCAGGGTGGCGATGAGCGCGTTGATCCCGAGGCGGGTGACGAAGAGGCTGTTGAGCAACCCGATGCCCGCGCCCAGGGCGAGCACCAGGAGGGCCGCCAGCCACACGTTGGTCCCGCCAGTATAGAGGAGGGCCACGACGACGCCGCTCAAGCCCGCGACGGCCGCAACCGACAGGTCCATGCGTCCCGCGATGATGACGAGCGTCTGCGCGGCCGCCATGAGCCCGATGTAGGCCATGTTGGTCCCGATGTTCAGGAGGTTGCTCACCGCCAGGAAGTCCGGCGAGAGAACGGAGAACATAGCGACCAGAGCGAGCAGGAAGAAGAGCAGAACCCCGACGCTGGCCCAGGGACGGCCCAGCAGCGCCCGCCAGCCCCCGCTCTCCGACTTCCCGACGGGTGGTACTGCTGAGACCGCTTCTCGAGAGGTTTGGTCAGGTTGCGACATGGACCAGCTCCCTTTCCGAGACGCCCTGAGCGAACTTGCCGGCCACCCGGCCCCTGTTGAGGACTACGATGCGGTCGCAGACGCCGGCTACCTCCTCCACGTCGGAGGAGATGACGAGGATAGCTAGCCCGGAGTCCGCGAGCTGTCTGAGGGCCGCGTAGATCTCTTTCCTCGCGCCGATGTCGACGCCCCGGGTCGGTTCGGCCACGATCAGCAGCTTCATGCCGGCGACCAGCCAGCGCGCGAGGCACACCTTCTGCTGATTGCCACCGCTGAGGTACCGAACCTTCTGGGAAGCGTCGCGAGCCTTGATGGAGAGCCGATCCATCCACCGTCGCACGTACTCATCCTCGGGTTCCTCACGAACAGAGAACCTGCCCGAGCGGCGCTCGAGAAAAGCCAGCGTCATGTTCTCCCGCACGCTCATGTCCGGGAAGATGCCCTCCCGCTTGCGCTCGGCGGCGACGTAGCCCACCCCGGCCTTCCTGGCCTCGGCGGGGCTCTCGGGTCGGAACGGACGGCCCGCCAGTCGCGCGCTGCCGCTCAACGCGCCCCGGACGCTGCCGAACAACGCCTTGCCCAACGTTTCTATCCCCGAGCCGATCAGGCCGAAGACCCCCGAGATCTCGCCCCCGCGGACGTCGAAGCTGATGTCCCTCAGATGCGGCTCGACGGTGAGTCCGTCCACCTCGAGCACCGGCTCTCCCGCCTCGTCGGCGCCTTCGGGGTAGAGGGCCTCGATCGAGGTGCCCAGCATGGAGACCAGGACCTCTTCCCGGGACGCTTCCGGCGTTCGGAACTCGCCCGCGTTCCTGCCGTCGCGCAGCACCACGATCCGGTCGGAGATGCTCAAGACCTCCTCCAT
>ML214224.1:3738-4047 GCA_004563715.1 Actinomycetota bacterium
CGTCCATCACTACCACGCGTGCCTTACCCGCCAGGGCCCGCGCTATCTCGACCACCCGCTGCTCGGGAGCCGAGAGGCTCTTGGCGGGGAGGTCGGGGTCGACGCCGATCCCCAGACTGGAGAGCGCCTCCGCGGCCTCCCGGCGCATCCTGGGCTTGTCGAGGACCCGGAGCCCGAGCCGGCGCCTCCGCGGGAGATCGCCTATGAACACGTTCTCCGCGAGGGACATCTCGGGGATCAGAGAGAGCTCCTGGGGCAACATCCGCACCCCCTGCTCCTTGGCGTCGAGGGGGCTGGAGAACTCCACCT
>ML214225.1:0-1604 GCA_004563715.1 Actinomycetota bacterium
TGCTGTACGCCGCAGCTTCGCGCCACGTAACCGGGACGCCTCGATATAACTGAGTCTACTACCGACCGACTTCTTACCTCCTACAAAAACATTACGATCCCGGTGTCGAACCTGGATGGTAGTGTCCCAGGAAGTGTGTAAGAAGGTCATTGACGAGACGGCCACCGTGTGGTTCCTGAAAGAGAGTCAATCGAACAGGAAGGACACACACGATGACCGATGAACTGAGGATAGGACTGCAGGAGTTGCTGCGCAAGGCGCAGATGGAACGTGATGCGGATTTCCTGCGGGAGAGCGTCAGATCCTTGAGCCAGACGCTGATGGAGATGGAGGTCGAAGAGCACATAGGCGCCGCCCGCCACCAGCGCACCCCCGAGCGCACGGGAGTGCGCAACGGCTACCGCGACAGACAGTGGGACACGCGGGTGGGCACCGTGGAGCTCGAAGTTCCGAGGGTCAGAGACGGCAGCTACTTTCCCTCGCTCTTGGAGCCGCGTAGGAAAGCTGAGAGAGCACTGTCTGCGGTGGTTCAGGAAGCCTACGTCCACGGGGTCTCTACCCGTAAGGTAGACGAGCTGGTACAGGCTTTGGGCATGGACGGTATCAGTAAGAGTCAGGTCAGTAGGCTTTGCGAAGAGCTGGACGCCGAAGTAGAGCGTTTCCGCAACAGAGAGCTTACAGGCTCCTACCCTTATGTATGGCTGGACGCTACCTACGTAAAAGCCCGACAGGACGGGCAGGTGGTAAGCACGGCAGTGGTGATCGCCATCGGGCTCAACGCCAAAAGTGGTCAGAGGGAGGTTCTAGGACTGGATGTAGGCCCCAGCGAGGATGGAGCTTTCTGGCTCTCTTTCCTGCGTTCTCTGGTGGCGCGGGGGCTCTCGGGAGTAAGGTTGGTAACCAGCGACGCCCACCAGGGTCTCAAGGGCGCCATAGAAGCCGTGTTGACGGGAGCCTCGTGGCAGAGGTGTCGGGTTCATTTCATGAGAAACGCTCTCTCGACGGTTCCCAAAGAGGCCCAGCAGATGGTCGGCGCCACCATCCGCACCGTCTTCGCCCAGCCTGATGTACAGAGCGCCCATCAGCAATGGCGGCGAGTAGCCGATGGTTTCAGAGGTCGTTTTGCGAAGCTAGCGGAGCTTATGGACGAGGCGGAGGAAGACGTCCTGGCATATGTGGTATTCCCCAAGGAGCACTGGCAGAAGATCTGGTCCAACAACCCCCTGGAGAGATTGAACAAGGAGGTCAAGCGTAGGACGGAGGTGGTAGGCATCTTCCCCGACGAGTCGGCGGTCGTCAGGCTGGTGGGAGCCATCTTGAACGAGCAACACGACGAGTGGCAGGTGGGAAAGCGCTACTTTGGGGCCGGATCACTGGCGAAGCTGGAGCCGGATCGAGGCGGCGAAGAGCAGCCTGGTGGCCACCAGGCTGCTCTGATAGGGGACTAGAGGAGACTTGGAGGTAGGATCACACGGTGTGAATTACACACTTGACGGGACGCATACGCGGGCCGGGCCTCCCGCGTCCGTACTTCGAGCGCCAGGCTTCGATTTCAACAGCTTCCGCAAGTGGCTGGGAAGGGTGCCCCGGTGAGGCTCCGGGGC
>ML214225.1:1614-6222 GCA_004563715.1 Actinomycetota bacterium
CTGCTCTGATAGGGGACTAGAGGAGACTTGGAGGTAGGATCACACGGTGTGAATTACACACTTGACGGGACGCATACCAGCGCTCGACCAGACCAGGCGTACCGGTTCTTCGCGTTCGCTCTGAGAACCGTAAGGAGTCTAGCCGTGCGTAAATCGGTGGTTTTCTACTACTCGGAGGTTTTCGGACGGATGTCGCGAAGTTGGCTTTCTAAAGCGACGTTGAACGTAGCGTCTCCAATGCTCCATACGTTTTACGCACAAAATAATTACCTCATTCCCTATACCGCATCATAGCGTATTCGTTCTCATTATCGGCAAGGCGTGCAGATACAAGACTAGCTGTTTGTCTCTCAAAATGAGATTTAGTGAAACAGGGCGGCCCTTAGCTCGTCTCCCAATGCTCGAAGGCCTCTGGAAGCTCCAGTTGTTCGTAGCGAAGTTCTGCGCCGGCGACGACAGGCTCCGAGACCTCCACGGCGCTCTCCTGATCCTGGCCGGCGCGTTCCAGGGCATAACCGCCGAGGAGCACTACCCTATCCTCTCCGCTGGAGATTAGGTAGTTCTCCAGGATCGCCTCGTTCTCTGCCGTCTTGCAGGAGATCCAGTAAGTTATGTGGAAAATGGTGCATTAAATGCTTGTTCCTATTGCGGTTCGGGTCCGGGGGCGGCAAGCTTCATCCATGGCCGAGGTCGCTTGGCACCGCTTCCCCCTGGTAGCCCGAAGCCAGCACCCGAGGGCGTGGCTGCAGATGTGCGCCGACTTGGGCCTCGCCGCGGGCACGTTGGAGGCCTACGGGCGGGGACTCGGGGAGTACCTGGGCTTTTGCCAGACGCTGGGGGTGGAGCCCGAGGGGGCGGACCGCCCGCACGTCGCCGCGTTCGTGCGCCACCTGCGCGAGCGCCCCGCCGCGGGCAGCAACGGGGCGGGCTTGGCGAACGCTACCCTCCAGCAGCGTCTGACCGCCGTCCGCCGCTTCTACGAGTACCTCAGGGAGGAGGGCCTGCGCGAGGACAACCCGGTGGGGCGCGGCCGTTACGCCCCGGGGAACGCGTTCGGGGGCGGGCGTGGGCTGGTTGCTCGCTCCCGTACACTGCCGTGGGTGCCCTCGGATGAGCAGTGGTCGAGGATCCTCGACGCCGCGCGGCAGGAGCCGCTGCGCAACCGCCTGATGCTCGCGTTCGCCTACGACTGCGCTTTGAGGCGTGAGGAGCTGTGCGCGCTGGAGACCGGCGACGTCGACCCCGCGCACCGTCTGCTGCGCGTCAGGGCCGAGACGACCAAGGGGCGCCGGGAGCGGGTGGTGCCGTACTCGGAGGCCAGCGACGGGCTCTACCGGGCCTACCTGCTAAAGAGGCGGGAGCTGAGCCGGGTACCGGGACCGATCTTCCTGTCGCGGTCCCGGCGCAACAGGGGCAGCCCCGTGATGATATGGACCTGGTCGAAGGTGGTTAGGGCCATTGCCAAGCGCTCGGACCTCGAGAGGTTCACCACGCACACCCTGCGCCACCTCTGCCTGACCGATCTGGCACGCTCCGGGTGGGATGTGCACGAGATCGCGCGCTTCGCGGGGCACACGAGCGTAGAGACGACCCTCCAGTACGTGCACCTCAGCGGACGAGACCTGGCCCGCAAGCTGGAGCGGGGGATGGCTCAGGTGCATGCCTGGCGCGTCGAATCCCTGGCATCGAGGACGACGCAGTGAGCGTATCCCGGCCGATCCGCGAAGCCTCCGGTCCGGAAGGGGCGTGGGTTTGGCCGGTGGACCTCGGTGCCTACGACGCGCGCGCCGGCCTGAGCCTCCCCGAGAGGAAGGCGCTCGGGTTCGCGGTGCGCTCCATGGACAGGAACGCCAACTACGTCCTCGAGGTGCAGCGACCGCTTGGACGCCTCCTGCTGCTCCGCGAGATGCACCACCGCGGTGCCTCCTACTGGGGGTGGAGCAACGACCAATGGCTGCGCACCCTCGAAGGATCGAGCGCGCAGACAAAGGGGCGCCGCAACGATCTCTCGACGTGCCGCCGGCAGCTGGTCGCCGTAGCCTACCTCCTGTGCGGCTTCGAGGACCTCGGCGCGGTCCCGTTGCTGAGCATGGGAGGTTTGGCCGCCAGGGTTTTCGGCCAGGAACGCCTGGACGAGGCCCGAGACCGCGTGCTGGAGGAGCTGGTGGCGTGGGGTTGGAGCCGCGAGGGGCTGAAGGACAAGCTGGCTTCGCTCCTGGCGCGCCTGACGCTGGCCAACCGGAGCCCGAACCTCGAGGACCTCACGACCGAGAAGCTGCAAGACGCGCACGAACGGCTCGTCCCGCCTTACCTCAGGTCTGCCGTGGTCGCCATGTCCCGCGCTCTGGCGGCCATGGGCGTCGTCTCCGCTCCCGTGGTGCCCGAGCGGGCCGCCGGCTCCCGCAACGCCGGCGGCGGGTTCGAGGACGACTGTACAGAGGAGTGGTCCCGCTGGTGCCGCCGCTGGCACGAGACGTCCGCGCTCACGCGGAGGACCTGCGACGGCTACCTTGGCGCCCTCCTGCAGGCCGGCCGGTGGCTCGCCCGGACGCACCCGGAGGTTACCGGCCCCGAGCAGTGGACGCGCCCTCTGGCTGCCGAGTACGTGGCTGCGGTGGACCGGTTGGCGGTGGGCGAATGGTCCGACGCCGCTCGCGTGCCCTTCGGCAAGGCCGGACGCCCCGTAAGCCCGAGCACGAAGGTGCGCCACATCGGTGCCATGAGGGCCTTCTTCAAGGACTGCCAGGAGTGGGGATGGGTGCCGCGGAGGTTCGACCCCCGGCACGCGCTGGCGACGCCGCGCAGCGTGCTCGCCAAACTGGAGACCAGACCGAGGGTGATCGCCGACGACATGTGGGGCAAGCTCTTGTGGGCCGGTCTGAACCTGAGCGCCCAAGATCTGCCTTCGCCCCGCTGGGAGCACAACGGGCGGTCGAGAAAGACGCCCTACGCCTACCCGCTGGAGATGGTGCGGGCCATCACCGTGGTGTGGCTCTTCGCCGGGCTGCGCTCCGACGAGATCCGCCGCCTGCGGGTCGGGTGCGTCAGGTGGCAACGCGGCGAGGCGACGGTCGCAGGGGACGGTCGGGCCCGGCCCAAAGACGCCATTTGCTGGCTGGATGTCCCGGCGAACAAGACCTCCGGCACCTTCACCAAGCCGGTCGACCGCGCGGTCGGCGAGGCCATCGAGAGCTGGGAGGCCGTGAGGCCGCGCCAGCCGAGCTCGGTGGACCCGAAAACGGCGGAGGAGGTCCACTTTCTGTTTTCCTACCGGGGCAGCCAGGTGGGCACCAACTACCTCAACGACGGGCTCATACCGCTCCTTTGTCGCAAGGCCGGCGTGCCGCGCAGCGACGCCCGCGGCAACATCACCAGCCACAGGGCACGCTCGACCATCGCCTCGCAGCTCTACAATGCCAAGGAGCCCATGAGCCTGTTCGACCTGCAGGAGTGGTTGGGACACAGCTCGCCCGAGACAACCCAACACTACGCCAGGATCACCCCCACCAGGCTCGCCAAGAGCTACTCCGACGCCGATTACTTCGGGCGCAACCTCAGGACGATCGAGGTCCTCCTCGACAGGGAGGCGGTCGTAAGCGGCGCGGCTGCGGGGGGCGCACCGTGGAAGTTCTACGACCTGGGCCACGGCTACTGCTCCTACGACTTCTACGCCCAGTGCCCGCACCGCATGGCCTGCGCCCGTTGCTCGTTCTACGTCCCCAAGGACTCCACCGAGGCCCAGTTGCTCGAGGGCAAGGCAAACCTCTCGCGCATGCTCGAGGAGATGCCACTCACCGACGAGGAAGTCGCGGCGGTGGAAGAAGGCATCGGGTTGCACCAGAAGCTGCTCGAACGCCTGGCCGATGTGCCCACCCCATCGGGGCCGACGCCACGGCAGCTCGGCTTCGTACCGCTGTCCGCCAAACCGCCTTGAAGCAGGCCGGGTAATTCCACATATAGTCCATGAGGCGACGATGGTAGAGGAGCTGACGAGCTGCTCGTGCAGCCCGCCTCTCCGTTATCTTCCGGGTAGCCTGCGGCGAAGCCATCAGGACCGCCTCGACTTCGTCGCCTTCTTCGTCGCTACGTACTCTGCCAGGACCTCGGCGCTGATCTTCTTCCAGCGCCTCCGGGCCAGCAGCCGGTAGTAGTCGGTTCCGTAGCGGTAGAAGGTGGTCATACCTCCGAGACTGCCCCAGGTGGCGCACATGGCGGAGTACGCCGCTGAGTCTGCCAGCCTCATCCGCTCTGCCTCTGCATGGTTGCGAGCGAGGGTCAGGGGGTGCGGGTAAAGGTAGAGCTGCTCCGTCGTCTCCTCGACCAGGGCCGCCATGCTAGGCGACTCCCTGAGAGACGGCGCACGGCCTGCAGAGCTCGTCAACGAGCCCTCCGAGCGTCGGGTGATTCTCCGGGACAGTCCACAGATGCCGCCGGAGGACCTTCTTCCTACAACCTCCGCACTCCTCGCTCTTCGTGCGGGCGATGATCGCCGCTACTATGTGCTTACAGACCTCGCCCTCGGGCGGGTGGTCCGGACACTCGCACGCCTCGGCGCGCAAGTCCACGACGTAGGTGCTGGAGTCCGAGCAGCTTGGCACTCTCCACCTC
>SIRX01000009.1 GCA_004563715.1 Actinomycetota bacterium
GTTGACCCAAGAAGGTGACCTGCATAGTTACCTCGGTTTCGTAGAAGCTGGCCCAAGCAGATACAGCCTAACCTATGGATGGAGTTATCAAAACGTCTTTCGGCAAGACAAAGGACCGGGAATATTCCCGGTCCTTTGTCTCAGCCTATCCGAAGGGGGATGGACAGCCACCGACAGGCTCTCAAGAAGCTGAGGATGCTTTACTGTGCATCCCCCTTCATAGGCTTGGCGCGTCGCGGGCTAGACCATGCCCCGCAACTCGGCCACCATGTCCAGGCCCTGCTGCTTGCACAGGTCCTTGGGGCGCATGATCGCCTGTTCGTCCAGCAGGTTGCGGGTGCGGGCCTCCTTTTCCAGGTGACGCTCGATGACGTCGATGGCCCGGTCCACGTCCTCCCGGGTGAGCTCCCGAGTCTTCTCGTGGGTGATGGTGATGGTCATTTTCTCTGTCACCTCCTTTCTCTAGCGGATTGACGGAGCTTGTAACATTTGCTCCGCCGAGCCTGACCTCAGAGTAAAGCCGCCCACCCTTGTTGTCAAGAACAAAACAGGCTTTTTCTGTTGGCCCGATGTCCGACAATTTTGTACATATATGCACGTCATTTTCACCCGTTGACGAAAGCACCGTTCCGTAGTCTGGGCACCACCGGCAGGGTGTCTTCAGCGAGGCAAAGATCCAGGTCTCTCTCGTAACCGAGGCGCTTGAGACGCCGGGCTGCGGCGTTGTTCTTGAGGGTTTCCTGGGACCGGTTCAGGTAGAAACCGGTGACGCGCCGGGCGCGGGCGTCCAGCTCGAAGCCCCGTTTTTGAAGGTGGTAGAGGATGGCCCCGGCGGCGGCTTCGTCTTCGGAGGAGCGGCGTCCCTCCCAGCCGCAGCCGACGACCACGACCTCCGGCTCGGAGCCTTCTTCGAGCAGGCACCGGGCCAGAGCGCGGGCGTTGACGAAAGCGCCGGCGAGCACGCAGGGCGCGCCGGCCGCCGCCCCGATAACGCGGGTCCCGTTGGTGGTGGTGAGCGCGACGGTGGACCCGGACGGTATGTCTGCCTCCTGCAACGCTGTGGGCGAGTTTCCGAAGTCAAAGCCCGCGACCTTCGCGCTGCCGCGCTCTCCGGCGCGGAAGTCTGCCTCGGCCTCGACGGCTTCTTCGAGCGTCGCGACGGGAAGCACCCGGGCACCCCGGGAGACCAGCACCGCTATGGTAGTGCTGGCCCGGTAGGCGTCCACCACCACGACCGCCGCTCCCGAGCGGGCGGCCTCCCGCGCCCCGGTTACCCCTCCAGAGTAACGGGCAGCTCCAGTCTTTTCCGGGGTCACGAAGCCCTCCACACGGCAAGAGATTTTACGCGTCGAAAAAGGGCGGCCCCCGGAAGGGCCGCCCGGCGAAAGGTTGTCCGGCCAGCTCCGGTTAGCGCCGGAGCCTCAAGACGGCCGCTCCCAGCGAGATCAGGAGCACCCCGGCCACCAGAGCCGTAACCGGCGCCCCGCCGGTGTCCGGAAGCTCGGTTAGCCCCATGACCTCTTCACCTTTTTCCTTTTTCGTTTCTTCAGCGTCTTCTGCTTTCTCGCCCGATTCCTTTGCAGGCTCGGGCTTCTCCGGCGCAGGCTCGGGCTGGACTGCGGCCTCTTCTTCCTCCGCCTCTGGCAGCGCCGGGGCTTCCTCTACGGGTTCCGGCTGCGGGGCAGGCGGGGCCGCGAGCCGGAGCACCACGCGGCGCTCGACGGTAGAGTTCTCTACCACCAGCTCCGGCGGCGGGCTCTGCAGAGCCTCCGGCTCGGGAGCGGGCGGCAAGACCGGCACCGGAGGCTGCGGGGCCGGCGGCAGTGGCGGCGGGGCCACCTCCTCGATCACCCGGGGCTCGACCTCGAGGTACTGGTCCTCCGAAGCGTACTGGTCACCGGCGGCGTACTGTTCCTGGCTCTCCTCCACGCCGAGGTCTTCGAACTCGTCGCGGAGGCTCTCCTGCCGGGTGGCATCCTCGGGTTCTTCGACGGCCAGGCTTCCGGCTGGCTGATCCAGCTCAGCCTGTGCGCCTCCGTTATCCCCGGCGTCCTGGCTGGACGCTTCGGCCGGCGAGTAAGGACCCTCCGGCGTGGAAGGGTCGGCGACGGCTACGTCCACCGGGGCAACGCCCACGGAGGTCAGGCCGAGGTACTCCGCAGCCCCCTGTGAGAGGTCCAGGTCCCGGCCCTCGATGTAGGGACCGCGGTCGTTTATCCGCACCACGACGGAACGCCCCTCGTAGGTAACGATGAGCTTGGTGTCGAAGTCCAGGGTCTTGCTCGCCGCCGTGTAGCCCGAGGGATCGTAAACCTCCCCGTTCGCCGTGGTGTTGCCCGCGAAACCGGGGCCGTACCACGAGGCGACCATCTGCTGCGCAGCCACCATCCGGGAACCGAGCAACAATAACGCCAGACACCCCGCCAACACCAGAACCAGCACGAAAAACCTGCGCGGCAGCAAGCCAGATACAGCAGCCAAAGAATCCCCCCTCCGGATCGTTACAAGCTGTATTGATCTTCGGTCGCGCCTACCCTAACTAACCTTCCTGGCTAAATCAAGACCAAACTGAAACATTGTCCTAACAAATCTAAATAATCATCTTTTTTCTTCAAGATCTCTGGGGGGATGGATAGGGTACGGTCCGCTCCAGCGAAAATTTCAACAGCGGCAGACGGTAGAATGTAGTAACCCTTTGGCATAAGGCTGCGACGCGA
>SIRX01000010.1 GCA_004563715.1 Actinomycetota bacterium
GGGAGGCGATGAAAGAGGTAGTGAAGGCGAGGATGGAGGCGTTTGGGCAGGCTGGTCACGCCACCGACTACGAGCCGATAAGCCTCGAAGATATGGCCGGGCGCTACAAGAAGGAGGGCCACCAGCTTACCGTTACGTAGTAGCAGTCTTGGGAGTAGCCCTCCGGATACGGAGCGTAAGAAGAGAAAGAGCAGATAGCCTACCGGCGATGAAATTACCGGCGGAATTAGTCAATTTTGATCAAGAGCCCGGGCAGAGGCCTGGCTATCCTTGCGTGGCGCGGTCCGCAACGCCGTAGTGTCGGCCAGGCGACAGTTACAGGAGGTTCACCGGCGTGGAAGACGCCCTCACGATATCCCGGCTGCAGTTTGCCTTCACTATAACCTACCATTACCTCTTCCCGCAGCTCAGCATGGGGCTCGCGCTGCTCGTCTTTATCCTGAAGAGCATCTACATGCGCAACGGCAACGAGACCTACAACAAGGCCGCGCGGTTCTGGGGCAAGATCTTCGCCGTAACCTTTATCATGGGGGTGGTTACTGGCATCCCGATGGAGTTCCAGTTCGGGACCAACTGGGCGGCCTTCTCCGCCTTTGCGGGAGACATAATTGCCCAGACCCTGGCTATGGAGGGGGCTTTCGCGTTTTTCCTGGAGTCGGCGTTCGTGGGGTTGTTCCTATTCGGCGAGCGGCGCTTCGGGCAGCGGGTTCACTGGTTCTCGTCGTTGATGGTCTTTCTGGGGACCTGGGCCTCGGGCTACTTTATCGTTACGACCAACGCCTGGATGCAGCATCCGGTCGGCTACGAGCGGACCGCGGACGGCATCGTGCTCAACGACTACTGGGCGGTGCTTCTGAACCCGTGGATGTTCCCGCAGTACATGCACACAATGGGTGGGGCCGTGGTCACCGGGGCGTTCGTCATGGCGGGGCTGGGAGCCTATTATCTGCTCTCCGGGCTGCACGAGGAGCACGGCCGGATCTTCGTCAAGCTCGGCGTCGTAGCCGGGGTTATAGCCAGCATCTGGATGCTCTTCCCGAGCGGCCATCTCTCCGCCGAGCAGGTCGCCGAGCATCAGCCCGCGACCCTCGCCGCGATGGAGGGACAGTTCCGCACGGAGGACCCGGCGGGCATCGTACTCATCGGCCAGCCGGACATGCAGAACCTGCGGATAGACAACCCCATCTTCATCCCGCGCGTCTTGAGCTTCATCATGTACGGTGCCCCCGAGGGGGAGGTCCGGGGGCTCGAAGCCTTCCCGCGGGACCAGTGGCCGGACAACGTGCCGCTCCTGTACTACAGCTACCACGTCATGGTCGGCCTCGGGACTATCTTTATCGCGATCATGGTCCTTGCCGCCTTCCTGCTGTGGCGGCGGCGGCTCTACGGGGCCAGGTGGATGCTCTGGGTGCTGATGCTCGCCACGCCGTTCCCGTTTATCGCGAACACGGCCGGGTGGTTCACGGCGGAGCTGGGCCGCCAGCCCTGGATCGCCTACGGCCTGATGCGCACGGAGGACGGCATCTCGCCGCTGGTCTCCTCGGGAAACGTGCTCTTCACGCTCATCGGTTTCGCGGGGCTGTACCTGATCATCGGCCTGCTCTACGTGGTGCTGATGGTCCACGAGGTGGCCCGCGGCCCGGAGAGCGAGGAGGAGATGCTGGGCGCGGGCGAAGAAGAACCCGGCGAAGGCCCCGAACCCCGGCGAGCCTAGAAAGGAGCCTGTAGCGTGGAGACGATCTGGTTCGTACTGGTAGCCTTGATGCTCACCGCCTACGTCGTCCTGGACGGCTTCGACCTGGGCGCGGGGGCCATCCACCTGACCGCTGCGAAGACCGAGCAGGAGCGGCGCATGGTGCTCTCTTCCATCGGCCCCGTGTGGGACGGTAACGAGGTGTGGCTCATCGCCGCCGGCGGGGTGCTGTTCTTCGCCTTCCCGCTTCTCTACGCCTCCAGCTTCTCCGGCTTCTACCTGCCGCTCATGATCGTGCTATGGCTGCTGGTGGTGCGGGGGCTCTCCCTAGAACTGCGCAAGCACTTCGATAACCCGTTGTGGGCCGCGTTCTGGGACTTCATGTTCTTTTTCGGCAGCTCGCTCCTGATCATCTTCTACGGCGCGGCCCTGGGCAACGTGGTTCGCGGCGTACCCCTCGACGCCGACGGCAACTTCTTCCAACCGTTGTGGACGAACTTCAGTCCCTTCGCGGAGAACCCCGGCATCCTGGACTGGTACACCATCCTGATCGGGCTGCTCGCCTTCGCCGTCCTGGTGGCCCACGGCGCCAACTGGGTCGCCCTGAAGACCGAGGGCGACCTGAACGCCCGGAGCCTTAGGATCTCGCTGCTCGCCTCCGTGGCTACCGTCGTGCTCACCGTCGTGGCTACCCCCGCCACGTTCTGGGTGAGCCCCTGGATGCTGGAGAGCTTCAACCAGCTCCCCGTGGGATACATCCTACCGCTGGTCGCCGTCGCCGGGGCCGCCGGCATGGTCCTGTTCAGCCGCCGGGGCCGGTACCGGACGGCCTTCTACGCCTCCAGCGCCTACATCGTCGGGATGCTCACCAGCACGGTATTCGGGGTCTATCCGAGGGTCCTGCCCGCCGTAAACCTGGAAAACAGCCTCACCGTCTCCAATGCCGCCTCCTCCCCCTACAGCCAGTCCGTCGGCCTGGTCTGGTTCTCCATCGGCATGGTCCTGGCCGTGATCTACTTCGTCGTTATCTACCGGCTGTTCAGCGGCAAGGTCCGCCTGGAGGACGGGGAGGGCTACTAGCCGCCTCGCGTACCGACGTCAGCGCCCAGGGAGAACGGCGTTCGGGGGTGAATCCCACCCGCGCGGCGTAACCGGAGGGGGAGCGGCTGCGGAAGAGACACTCCGGCGGCACCCGGTTTACGGCCTCCGGGTACAGCTCGCAGCGGAAGCCCTCGAATCGGCCTCGGGACGCGTCGCGGCCCCGGAGAGGCTCCCCCCGCAAACACGCCCGGACAAAGCCCGGAAGCTTCCCGCTGTTAGAGGAGGCCTCGGGCGGCCGGTTACCGGCGTTCCCGAAGCACGACAATGAGTTTGACAAGCCAACATATATGTGTAAACTGTATATAGAAGGTTGAAATAAACAGGATGGAGATTTTACCGTAG
>SIRX01000011.1 GCA_004563715.1 Actinomycetota bacterium
TGGACAAGAAGGCGGTGGCCAAAGAGGAGATCCGCATCCGCAAGGACGTTGTCGAGGACGAGGAGGTCGTCGAGGAGGAGGTGCGGCGCGAGGAAGTAGACGTAGAGGACTCCTCCAAAGAGCGCTAAAGAAGCAATTGCTGCAAACCCTGCTGCAGGGGAAGCAGTAGACAGCGCCCGCGGTGCCCGGCAACGTTCCGGGCACCGCGGGCTCGGGCAAAGGAGATGAGAGTGGACTTAGGCAACCTCAATCCTCAAGACTTGATGAAGTACCTCCAGAACATCGACTGGCCGGCCACCAAGAACAAAATAATAGATGAGGTGCAGAACAACGATGCGCCGGGAGACATCGTCGATCAGTTAAAGAACAAGCTCTCGGACGGCGAGTATCAAGGACCGGAAGAGGTCATCTCTAACGTGCAGCAAGGCTAAGACGCCGCAAAAAGGTTGTTTTGTTACAAGGCCCGTTCCGGATACGTACCGGTGGGCCTTTAGCGTGGGGAGGTTAAGCACAGGTGAGCGCGCAAGACGGGCAAAAGGGGTCCAGCCCTCTCGAAAGCGCCGGTGGTACGACCACCATAAAGGACGCCGTCGTTTCGAGAATAATCGGTATAGCCGTTGGAGAGGTGGACGGTGTGCGGCTGGGGGGTACTACCGCCCGGCGTGCGGATGGGTTTCTAGAGAAAGCCCGAGTCTCTCCCGGAGGAACGCCGGGGGTCTCGGTGCAGGTAGGAAAGACCGAGGTCGCCGTGGACCTGAGCGTGGGGGTCAGATATGGCATGGACCTTGTTGAGCTGCTCGGAAGGGTGCGCGAAAAGGTCGTCAACAGGATCGAAAACCTCGTGGGTCTGTCGGTTAAAGAGGTTAACGTAACCGTGACCGACATCGTTTTCACCGACCGGGAGGGTGGCGGCGATGGTACGGAGCCCGAAACCGGATACGTTATGTCCCGTTCGGGCCCCGCCGACGAAGGACCGGGGGAGGACGAGCCGGACGTGGTGCCATCCGGCCCGCCCGGCACACGCGAGGGCGGCGTCAAGCGGGTCGAGCCGAGATCCAGAACCCACGCGGAGGCCGAAAGCGGGCCGGTGCCCGAGGAGGAGGTGCGGGTAAGCGACACCCCTCTGGGGACGGACGAGACCGCGGAGTACGACGTAGTGGAGGACGACGTGGCGAAGAAGCCGGGTGGACACCGGGACGAGCGCAAGAACGAACCCCGGGACGGGCATGAAAGCGGGCGCCGAGGCTGACGGGAGAACCGTTCGCGGCGTGCAAAGGCTCGTGGCGGGCTTCGCGGTGGCGAACGATCGTCTCACCCCGCTGCTTCGAGTAAGAGGTGTGGACGCAAGGCCCATCATCGAGCCGGCTTCGTCGGGGAAAATCGGGTTCGATGGAGAAAGAATGCCATGAGCGTGCCGGTCGGTGATAGCGGGAGGGTCAGGGCGGACGACCTGAAAACCCTGTCTCTGGTGGACGTCTTCGAGCCGCTTTCGCTCGAAGAGATAGGCCGTATCAACTGGCGCCATCTGACCACCCACGTCGAGCGCGGTGAGATCTTCTACACCCCCATGGACCTCGGAGAGACGCTGTTCATCCTGCTGAAAGGTAGGATCCGGCTCTACAAAAAAAGCCCGGAGGGTAGAGAGCTCACCCTGGCGGTCGTCCAGAGCGGCACGCTCTTCGGCGAGATGGCCCTAACGGGACAGCGTTTGAGGAACTCCTACGCGGAGGGGATGGAGCCTTCGGAGGTCGCGGCGCTATGCCGCGCCGACCTCGAGCGTCTGATAATGGAGAAGCCGCGCGTGGGATTGCAGATGGTGCACCTGCTCTCGGGGCGGCTGGCGGCTTACGAAGAACGCCTGGAAGGACTCGGGCTCAAAGAGGTGCCGGCCCGCCTGGCGGGCACGCTGCTGCACCTGGTACACGAAGAAGGGGTAAGGGGGCCGGAGGGCTACAAGATCTCTACCCGCTACACCCATCAGGAGCTAGCCTCCATGATCGGATCCAACCGCGAGGCCGTCACCCGCGCGATCGCGACGCTCCGGGAGCGGGGGGTGATAGAGACCAGACGCCGCTACGTACACGCGCGGGACCTCGGATGCCTCGAAAAGGCCACCGAAGACAGCTTCTACCACCGCTGAGGACCCGTACTGCGAGATAGTGACAGGAGGGTGGACAGCGAGACAGCAGGAACCGGTCGCGTGATGGAGACCGCGCATGATCGCATCCGAGTACGAAGAAAGGGTCGGTGAAAACCGCATGGAAAAGCCGTTGCTGCGCCAGTTCCAGAGGGAGATCGAGCGCCAGGGCCAGTTCGCGATGATCGCGCTTCAAGACATAGAGGAGGCTTCCGCCAACTCCGACGGCAAACTGTTCTGGTACTCCGCCCAGGGGTTGGCGTATGCTATTGAAAGGATCTCGCTGTTGCTGTGGCCCCCTGAAACCCGCTTTCCCGGACGTGGCCCCGCCCTCCGGGAGAGCCTCGGCGTGGATGAGGGCTCCCCGCTCGCCGCCAGGGACTTCGTCAGCCGTTTCCTGCGCTTCGACGAGCAGTTGGAGGAGTGGTACGCAACCTCCGAACACCACCGCTTCTTCGACTCCTATACTGAGCCCCTCGACGTACTCGCCGAGACCAGGCCCGGAGACCGCTTCAGGGGCTACGACGTAGAGAACAACGCGCTTATACTCCACGGCGAGTACTATCCGCTGGCCCCCGTCTCCGAGGCCCTAGAGGAGCTTACGACCAGGGCCGAGGCCGAATCCCAGAAGCCCCGTTTCGATCTCGATGCCTGAGGGGACCGTCAGGACCAACCCGGGCAGAAGCGCACCCGTATTCCGGGTCCGGTGCCGGGAGCGCCACCGGAGCGGGCTGGACTTGACATGACTGCCGGCCGGAGGGTTCCCGACCTGTTCTCCAGCCTCTTCGTGTCGGGTGACACATTCCTGATCTCTACCGGACCCGTTTTGTGTTCTGCGACACAGAGGGGGTTGTCGTTCCGTCGTTGCGCGCATATACCTCTTGAAGCGAGGGTAGGCATCTGTATGGAACCCGGCCGAGCCAGAATCCGCAAGCGTCCCATAACGGTAGACGTTGACAAGCCTGTAAGGTCGCGGGGGATGTGTGAATAACGGCTCGGTGCGGGTCGATACAAGTCAAACGGTAGTGCACAGAAGATGAAGGAGGCTTAGGAATGGCAAATCGCGAAGAGAGAGACGACCGCTTCACGGCTATAGAGGATCGGTTTGCGGACTACAACGTCTTCGATCCCAACGGCGAGAGGATCGGCAAGGTAGACGACCTGTTTGTCGACGAGGCCGACCAGCCGGAGTACCTGGGGGTAAAGATGGGCCTCTTCGGGCTCTCGGGCTCTACCCTGATCCCCTGGGAGCTGGCTTCG
>SIRX01000012.1 GCA_004563715.1 Actinomycetota bacterium
GAGAAGGTGAACATCGAGGCCCTGCTGGTGGCCGCCGGCCAGAACGTCAAGCGGTTGCTTGCTTTCGGCCGGAAGGGGCCGAGACGCCCGGCCCAGGTCGTGGCCCTGCGCGTCACGCCAACGGCGTGTCGTCCGCACCGTGGCCTCCTCTCAGGCCGCCAATTTCCGCTGGTCCGGGCCTTTTTCAACGGGCTGGCAAGCTCAGGCAGCGTTAGCCCCGGCACGAAGACCAGATCACGCCGGGGAAAGCCCCTCTGCACCTTAACAACCGCTCGACATACGGGCTCCCGGGCGTGCGCATGATGCCCCGGGCCTCCGACAAGGCGCTAGTGCTGGCCGGGATGATCTGCGGCGCGCGACTATCCGACTCGCGCCGAGAGCTCTGCTTCGAGCGGACCAGCCGGAGCCGGCGTCAAGTCCTACCTGGAACGAAGCCGGGCTCCCAGGAGCGGGAGCCCGGCTTCGGAGGTTGGCCTGCCAGTCCGGCGCCTAACGGATCACGTAGCGGTAGACGCCGACGGGGCTCCTGTTGCCCGCGCGGTCGATTGAGATAGCTTTTATCGTGCGGGTTTTGGAGATCTTGATCTGCTTGCGGTACACGGGGCTATTGGCGGTCGGCCGTTTTCCGTTTAGCGTGTAGCGGATAACCGTGCCCGGCTGCGAGTCCAGCGTGACGAGTTGCGTCCGGGGGTAGAAGCCCGGGCGCGGCGTGGCGGACGGGGCTTTTGCCGGCGCGATCGTGTCCTTGAGTATCCTCAAGTTTACGCCGGAGACGGACGCGCCCCCTATCGTGTAGGTCGCACGGGCGGTCAGCCTACCGTCCTTCAAGAGGCCGAGGAGCCGGAGCTGCCTGGCGGTCATCGCGTCGGTCCTCCAGGTCTGGAAGCCAGCGACGTAGGCGGCCCGGCGCGTGGCGGCGAGCTCGATGGGGGCCGTCGCGGCGTTGTTGTCGTCGAGCGTGACCGAGACCGCGGAAGCGTCTTTCGAGATACCGGCCAGACGGAGGCCCTTGCCCACGTTGGCTTTGTTGATGACCTTGGGGTTGCTCATCGTAACGGCGTTCTCGGCGAACGGCGGGCAACCGAGGAGAGCTTCTCCTTCGGCCTCGTCGGCCACGAAGATCGCGGGCGGGTCCACCTCTTCATCGCCGGCCGGGGGAGCCTCCGACCACTCCAGCGACACCTCGCCCGGGAAATTCTCCCAGTTCTGGGCGTCCTGGGAGCCCACGTTCAGGACCCTCGTCCAGGTTCCGCCGGGCTGGACGTTCTCACCGATGTCCACGCGCAGGTCCCTGCGGCCCGGGCGGTCCTGGTCCAGGCCCGGCCCCGTGTCCCAAAGGTCGTTCCGGTCTCCCTTGTTCAGCCGCAGCTCCAGGATATCCGTACCTGGTGCTACGCCGGTAGCGGCGGTCGCATCGGGGTTGACGCGGCCGGATATCGTGATCGTGCTGGCCCCCACGGCTATCGTCTCGAAGTCAACCTCTATATCGCGCACGACGGCCCGGTCGAAGCGACCGGCCGGGTCGCCCGCGGTTCTGGTGCGGATGGTGTCGCCCGGCATGATGTCCGGCGAGACGGGCGGCTTGAAGCAGTCACCGCCCTTCGAGACCTGGCCGCCACCCACGTGGTTGAACTCCGCAAAGCCCGTGGCATCCGTCTTGCCGGTCACGGAGCTTACGAGAACACCGTTTCTCAGCACGGCGATGGTGACCGACCTGTTGGCCGGGTAGTTTTGGACGTTGACCAAGTTCGTCCCGGTAAAGGCCTCGATCGTCCGTCCAGCCGTTACGTTGTCCGCCGCGGCAGCGGTGGAGACGAGCGTCGGAATAGCCAGGGCGGCGGCCAGTACCGAGGCGGCCAGCAGCTTTCTCCACCTGCTCCCCCCCTTCTCCAGCGCCGTTGTTTGTCCTGTCGTCATCGTTCTCTCTTCCTTTCGCCCTGTTCGGCCTAGCGGATCACGTAGCGGTAAGCGCCCACGGGGCCCGCGTTGCCGGCTTTGTCCACCGCGACGGCCTTGATCGTCTGGGTACCGGTCACCCGTATCGGCCTGACGAACTCCCGGCTCCTGGCGGTCGGGCGGCTGCCGTTGACCGTGTAGTGGATCTTCGTCCCGGCCGGGGCCTTTAGGGAGACGGAGATCGCCCGCTGGTAGACACCGGCTTTTGGCGTGGCGGCCGGCGCCCGTCTGGGGGCCACAGTATCTTTGAGCACGTTCAGGTTCTGGCCCGCGAAGGTGGCGGTGGCGTTCTCGCCCGCCAGGTTCTGGCCGTTTACCGTATAAGTGGCCCGGGCGGTGAGCATCCCGTCCTTCAGCCTCCCGAGCTGGGCGTTCGTGAACGAAGCCTGCCAGTTCTGAACCTCCTCCGCCGGCTGGAGGTTTACGACCCTGGTGATCGCCGGCGTCAGCGGGCTCCGGTCGTCGAGCGTTACGGAGACCCGGCTCGCGTTAAAGGCGACGCCACTCAGGTTGAGGGGCGCGTTCCCCGCGATAAAGGCTTTGTTGACAACCCCGGGGCTGCTGCTCTTGACGGCGTACTCCGCCAGGGGCGGACAACCGAGGAGAGCTTCTCCTTCGGCCTCGTCGGCCACGAAGATCGCGGGCGGGTCCACCTCTTCATCGCCGGCCGGGGGAGCCTCCGACCACTCCAGCGACACCTCGCCCGGTGTGTTCTTCCAGTCACGCGCGTCCTGGGAACCCACCCTCAAAACCCGGGTGAAAACCCCGTTGGCCTTGCGGTCCGCGCCGATGTCCACGCGCAGGTCCTTGCGGCCCGGGCGGTCCTGGTCCAGGCCCGGCCCCGTGTCCCAGCGGTCGGCGCTGCCCTTGTTGAGCCGCAGCTCCAGCACGTCGCCGTTCGCAATCGGCGCGTTCGCCATGCTCCGGGCGTGGCCGCTGACCGTTATCGTGCCGTTCTTCACGTTGGTGGAGATGGCGTCGAAGTTGATGCCGATGTTGCGGACCACGGCTGAATTGTTCACCGTGCCGGCCACCGCGCGGACGGTGTCCCCGGGGAGAACGTCGGGCGTAGAAGGCGGGGCAAAGCAGTCGCCGCCCTCCGAGACCTGGCCGCCGCCCCCGTGGTTGAACTCCGTGAAACCTTCAGCGTCGGTAGTGCCGGTAACAGACCCGACGACGAGGCCCCGCCGGATCACCTGTATGGTAACCGACGTGTTGGCCGGGTAGTTCTGGACGTTGATCAGGTTGGTCCCGATGAACGCCTCGATGGTGCCCTGCGGGACGGTCTGCGCCGCAGCCAGTGGGACGTGCGCGGAGACGGCGAGCGTCACGGCGAGAGCCGAGGCCGCCAGCAGCTTCTTTAGCCTGCCCCCCTCCTTACCCGTTGCTCTTGCAAACCTTGCGGTCATCACTTTCCTCTTCTTTTTCTTTATCGCTGCTACGTTTTCAACGCCTTGTATGCAACATAAGAACCGGAGGATCGTTTCCCGGGTGCCACCAAGTCTCCCGTCTCGGGCCGCGGACCCCGCTTCTCGGGGGCATTTGTGGGCTCATCAGTCGAAGCCTCCCTTTCACGCGCTCTTTGTTACAGGCCATGATCTCCTACCGGGTGGCGCGTGCCATCGCGAATATGGGCGATCTTTTGCTAGCCCAGTTGAGCTAGCGTCAGCGGTGCCGGCGCGGACAGGATCAGTGCCCGCCGTGGGAACCTTTTTCGTTCTCCCGGTCGCCGCCGTTGTCGTGGCCTTGGCCCCTGGTGGGCTCTAATTCCAGGACGACCGGCTGCCGGGCGTCGCCGAAGGTAAGCAGGAGGTTCCCGGCTTCCTCGGGGGCCTGGAAGATCAGGGCTCCCGAGGTCCCGCTACCCGGAGGAAGCGTACCCGCTTCGAGCTGGTGCCGGACCGGACCGGTCTCCGGCACGCCGGCGCCGGAGATCCTGAAGTCTTCCGCCGAGTAGTCGAGGCTTCCGCCCTCCGGGGCCGCCAGGCTGACCTCCACGGTAAAGCGCCGGAACCCCTCGGGGGCCATGTCCATGCCCATAGAAGACATGCTCATACCGCTCGCGCCGAACTTGCCCGCCTGCATCGGGGCCATGTGCTCCGGGGTGATGCCGTCAACGCGCAGGAAGCCTCCCGGAACCTCGACCGTCTCGCCGACGGCCGCCGGCGGGGCCGGCGCTCCGAGAGAGACCAGAAGGCCCCAGCCGCCGGCGGCCAGCGCCACCAGTACGGCGACGAAGAGCAAGGCCCCGGCGAACAGGGACCACCGCGCGCGAGGCTCCCCGGTCTCGGACAGCGTGGAGATCATAAGCTGGATCCTTTCTCTGGCGTCGAACCTCCCGGCCTACCAATGATCTCTCAGGCCGCCGGGCCTGCCATCACGCATACGGGCGATCTTTTGCTAGCCCATTTGGGGTAACAGGAAAGAGCCAGGAGAATAAGTCCCGGCTCCTTCCCGCCGAAGGCGAACGCTCTCGCCGTTCTACCTGCGGACCCTGACGATCTCGCAGTTGTTGGCCACGATGTCCTCGGTGCCGGGGTCGACCAGGACGCGATCGCGTCCGGGACCGCAGTTGATCCGGTCGGACTCGCCGCGTCCCGGGTCGCGGGCGTCAATAAAGTCGTTGCCCGCGCCTCCAACCAGAAGGTCGCTGTCGGGACCACCGACGAGCCTGTCAGGTCCGGCGCCACCGTAGAGCCGGTCGGAGTCTCCCCTACCCAGCAGGGTATCCCCGCCTCCCAAACCCCGCAGCACATCATTCTGGGCGGTGCCCACCAGCCTGTCGGGACCGTTGGTGCCCACCAGGTTCAACGCCATCGCGGCGCCCGCGTACATGGCGAGCATGAACCCCATCGCCGCGAGGATTATGGTTATTCTCTTCATCTTTTCCCTTCTCTTTCTCTCCGCTCGTTCCGTCCGAAGTGGTGTCTGGGTATCTGGTCCGGGTATCTGGTTGTGCTTGCTCGCCTCCTTTCCTCGAAGGACTTGCGGATCCTTGCGGCTCTCGCCGCCGGCACCCGTTCGTGGTGTAACGGTTGGCGGAGCCTGCGGCTCTCGTGGGTCGGGTATCTCGCCAGCCCCGGGCGGCCTACCTGGCGGTAAAGCTCCGGGTAACGGCGTTACCCAGGTGGGTCCGGGTCTTCTGGACGGCGGCCTGTACGGTGTGCCGGCCCGGCCGGCCGGGCCGGTATGTCGAGCGGTACGCGGAGTTCACGAGCGGCACGGCCTTCTTGAAGACGACCTTGCCGTTGCGCCGGACCGTGATGCTGACCACGCCGTTTTTCCTGGTGGTGACCCGGCCCGCGATGTCTACGTCGTTTCTGTTTTTTTCGGCGTCCGGTGGGCTTAGAGACACCTTCGCCTTTACGCTCACCGGCCTGCTGGCCGCCGAGCCCTGGATGCCCCTCTCGCCTCCGTAGCGCACCCGGTAGAGCGTGTTCTTCTTCGGTTTGAGGCCCCCGAGACGGAACGTGCCGTCGGTGGCGGTGGTCAGCGTTCCGCCGGGAACGGCGCCGAAGTCGGCGGCGCCGGCCGGACGTTGCTCCAACACCACCCGCTTGCCAGAGAGCGGTTTGCCGTCCGCCGTGAGGCTCCCGGAGAGCTTTGTGGCCGCGCCGTACTCGAGGACTGCGGGGCTTGCCGAGAGGCTCAGCGAAGACCGGACGACCGCCGCCGCATCCGCCCGGGCCGGCAGGGACTCGTTGCCCAGAGCATCCACCGCCGTCACCTTGTAGAAGGATACCGAGCCCTTCGGGGCGTTCGCGTCCGAGAAGGATGGCGCGGTGAGCAAGGCGGCGTTGAGCTTGGCGAAGCTGCCCTTTGGGGAGCTGCCCCGGTACACGTTGTAGCCGGCGAGGTCGCTCTCCGCGTTGCGCGCCCACCGGAGCGCGACGCCTTTCAGCGACCCGCTGGCTTTCAGGCTGGCCGGCGTGAGGGGCGCGGCCTCGACCTCCGCGCCGTAGACGTTGTAGCGGCCGAAGTTGGGCTCGCCCTGATACTGGGATTCCCAGACGATGACCTCGCCGCTGATCGCCGGGCTCGTCTGTGGCTCGTTGCTCGCGGCCACCAGGAACGAGTTGCCGGTCTTGAGGTCCCTGGCCCACACCTCGGCCTTGCCGTTGCGGTGGTCCTCCCAGACCACGACGGTGCCGCTGATCGCCGGCGACACCTGGTCGGCGGAGGTTCCGGCCGGATCCGGGGTAATCTCGAACACCTTGCCGTTGTGCAGGTCCATACCGTAGAGGTCCCGGCCGAAGATGGTGTAGTCCGCCACGGCCTCCTGACGCCAGACCACGATGTTACCGCTGATCGCCGGCTGGTCCTGGTACTTGTCGCTGGCGCTGACGTGGAACACCTCGCCGGTCGCGAGGTTTTTGGCGTATATGTTGGAGGTGACGGTGCCGTCGGACCGCCGGGTCTCAGCCTGCCAGACGACGATGTCGCCGCTGATCACCGGGTTGGTGTGGATGCCGCTGCCGGTGATTACGGGCTGTGACGCAGGCGGAGACTGGGAAGTCAGGTCGTGGCTGTAGATCTCCCATTTCCCGGAGCTGTTCTTGCTCTCCCAGATGAGCGTGTTGCCGCTGACCTCCGGCTTGCGTTGGTCCCCGGGGCCGCCAGCGAGCACGCGCTCCTGGGAGGCGGAATCGCGGAGGTTCTTGACGTAGATGTCGGAGTGTCCGCCGCGGTCGTCCTCCCACGCCACGGACTTACCGTTGGTGACCGGCTTGCCCCGGAGGCTGACGCCGGTGGCGACAAGGGTCTCCTGGCCCGTGGCGAGGTCCTTGGCGTAGATGTTGGAGACGTTGTCCCGGTCGTCCTCCCACACCACCACGCCGCCGCCCACGGAAGGCTTCTGTTTGTTGCTGCTGGTATCGGAGACCGGAAACTCCGTTTTCTTCACCTCGGCGTCCGCCGGGGCTGCCCAAAACGCGTACACGGCCAACCCGGATACGATGAGCGCGGCCGACAGCAGGCCCAGCATCCCGGACATCTTCCGACGACCCGGCCGCTGCCCGGCTACCGACACCGCGCTGGGTTTCATAGTACCCGCCTCTCCTCGCTAAAAAGTCCCGGACCCGCTAGGTGCCGTCGCAGCCCCGCCCTCTTCGCGGTGGTCCGTACATAGTGGTTCATACCGGGAATGATGGCCCAGAGCGCGGCGGCCGCCATCGCGAATATGGGCGATCTTTTTCTAGCTCAAGTGGGCTAACGGGCTAGCGCCCGTGGAAAAGCGGTAAGGTGTGGCCCGGCGGCCGGGCCACACCTTACCGGGTTACCCTGAACTCCTTCGCCGGGCTCTTGCTGGGGCGGTGGTCGCGGTCTCCGGCGAAGCTCGCCCGTACCGTGTAGACCCCGGGGGGTCCGGCCTTGTGACGGAAGCTGTAGCGGGAGTTCTTGAGCGACAAGGATCTGTTGACGACCGTCTGCCCGCCGCGCTTGATGACCAGCTTGACCTTACCCCCGTGCCGGGGCTTCACCGCGCCGGAGAGGGTAACGATCCGTCCGCGCTTTACGGAGGCGGAGGACGACTTCAAGGAGACCGCGGACTTTGCCTTTGCCGGGCTCGTCGCAGAGGTCTCCAGGGGCATGAGCGGATGATAGCTGCTGGCCAGCGGGTTGTCCGGGCTGCGTAGCGGTGAGGGACTCAGCGCGGCCGCGGCCGACGGCCGCGTGTAGACCCGCATGAGGCCCCACAACCCGCCCGAGAGGTTGTGCCGGTACATCCCGTCGGCGTACCGGTAGTCGCCCGCGTAGCCGTTGCCCGCGCTTCTGAGGTGGACGTTGAGCGCCCGGCTGACGCTCATGCCGCCCTGCACGGCGACCCGGGGCGAGCCGGGGTCGCCGGGGAAGACGTTCCAGGCGTGGCCGAGCTGCTCGAAGGAGTGCTGGCGCTGCTTATCCGCGCCCTGCAGCACCCGCATCCGCACCCGGTCTCCGGCGTAGGCCCGGAATACCGGGGTGTCCGGGTCGCCGTGCACCCGGGAGCTGTACACGTTGGCCATCTCCCGGCCGTTCATCGGGTTTGCAGCCGTGGCCTCGCCCGCCTCCCGGCCGCCGAAGCGGTGCCGGAACTGGGCGGTGCCGTAGTTAAAGCCCTTCTCGCCCTGGTCTATGTGGTCGTTGGCCTGGCCGGGCGGCTCGTTCGGGTCGGAGGACTCCTCGATGGGCGCACCGGACCTGTCCCGGAGGTTCAGGCCGTCCTGGAAGAAGGCCGTGAACTCGCGGAAGTCGTTGTTCTTGCCCGGCACCCGGATGTCGGCGGAGACGCCGCTCTGGATCTTCTTGCCCGTCAGCGGGTCGTGGTAGGTAGCGCCCTTGGGCTCTATGGTGAGCCCGGCGAAGAGGCCGTGGTGGCGGTGGGCCCGCACGTCGCCGAAGTCGGTGAGGTTGATGGTCCCGAGCTCGCCGTCGGCGTACCAGCGGTAGAGCCTGGACTCGTCGGGGCCGACCGTCTGGTCCCGGTTGTAGCCGACCGCCGTGCCGTCGGAGCCGCGCACGTCGTACTTGACGAGTTGCGGGTTGAGCGAGACCCGCAGGCCGGCCCTGGTGCCCGTGTCGGGCTCCAGCGGCGGTTGGGCGTCGCCGTCGGTTCCGGCGTTGCCGTGCCTCAGGAAGTTGGAGGTGAGCTTGTTGGTGAGACGCACCTCGATGCAGTCGCCCGCGTTGGCCCGGAGCACCATCGGCTCGGTCTTCTTCTCCGCCCGGACGCGGGCCACCGTCTGGTTGGCGGTCTCGCCGGGACGGGATAGGGCATAGATCAGGCCGTAGGGATCGTTGTCGCCCTGCTTGTTGTAGACGAGCTTTTTCTCCAGGGCCACGACGCTGAACTTCCTGGTCGGCGCCCCGACTTTGCACGGGTTGCCGGGCGAGCTGGACCCGGGCGGCGTAACCGCGCTGGGCGTGGGGGCCTGGGGTCCGGCCGGCGGCACGTTGTCCGGCAGGGGCAGGAGCGAGGGGACCCGGCTGCCGCGGGCCCGCAGGATGCCCCACATGCCCATGTACAGGTCGTCCACGTTCTGGCTGGAGTAGAGGTAGTCCCCGACGCAACTCTCGGCGTTGGCCCCGCACTCTATCTTCGGGACCCTGAAGTTGAACGCCTCGGAAATGCCGACGTCCTGGGAGGCGACGAGCGGCGACCGGGGATCTTCGACGTCCTCGCGCCAGCGCATGCCGTTTATGGAGAAGGTGTGCTGGTGCTCCTGGGAGCCCTGGATCAGGCGCACCTGCACCGGGTCTTCGGCGTAGGCTTCGAGCACCGGGGTGGCCGGGTCGCCGTGGACCGTGGAGCTGAAGACGTGCGCCGGGTCCGTGCGCTGGCCGTCCCGGTCTTGGCGCAGCGGGAACGGCGCGTTGCGGTAGTTGATGCCCACGATGCCCGGGTCCTCGTCGGGGTAGCTCTCCGGCGCGTTCGGGCCGACGAACACGTCGTTACGGTTCGCCGGGTTGCCGCCCGCCCGCGTCAGAGACACGAAGTCCTGGTAGGCGAGGCCGTACTCGCGGAAATCGTCCCTGGCCCCAGGGCCGATCACGTCCATCGCCGCCCCCGCCGCGTCGCCCTCGCAACCCTGGGCCGCGGGGCAGTTCGGGGCGCCGGGGACGTTGCCGTTGCCGGGCTGGTAGAACTCACCCGTCCTGGGGTTGCGGAAGTTCATGCCCGCGGGCTCGACGAGGAGGCCGGCGAACTGCCCGCGGTTCTGGTCTATGGCCGGGAAGTGGTGGTCGTGGGAGAAGGCCGTGCGCAGCTCGTAGTCCGCGTACCAGCGCTCGCGGATGGTCTGCCCCGGTTGCACCCCGCCGCTCCACGAGGGGTTCCAGGTCGCAGGGTTCGGGAGCGTGCAGCCGTTCGCTTCGTCACAGCTCCTCTGGCCGCTGGCGACCTGCCGGTTGAAGTTCATCTGCTCCTCGGTAAAGGCGGCCTGCTGGTAGTTCCAGCCGTTGGAAGCCCCGTCGGAGGCGAGCACGTCGAACTTCACCAGGTGGATGTGCTGGCCCATCATGTTGGTCTGGGTCAACCGGACGAAGGCGTCGCCGCCGAACCAGTTGGGGAGCAGGTTCGTGAGGTTGAAGTTCACGCAGTCGCCCGCGTTTACCCGCACGAAGAGCGGCTCGGGCTGGTTTCTGTAGGAGCCGTTGGGGTTCCTGGCGAGCATCCGGGGCACGTCCTTGTCGAGGACGAGGAAACGGCCCTGGGTGTCGTGCCAGCCGGCTTCGTTGTACACGATGTCGCGCTGCATGACGGAGACGTTGTAGGTAACCTCGCGGGCCCCCGGCGGGCAGGGGTCGGCGAACGGGGCTCCGGGCTCGCCCAGGGAGCCGCCGTTGCTGCGCCGCCGCACCTGCTCCTCGACCTCCAGCTTCTCGGCGAGCCGCTTCTCCAGGGGATCGGTGAGGTCGAGCTGCGCCGGGTCGAGGGCCTTGCCGGCCACGACCCGGGTCGCCGCGACCTTCTGGTCGGGGTTGTTGGGATCGGGCTCCTGTACGCTGCCCGGCGGTTGGGGCGCCCGCCAGCCGTACTCGCCGGGGATAAAGCGCGGGAAGCCGGGGTTGTCCACCGTGGGCCGGGGCGGGGCCGTCCTGTCGGGGAGCTTCACGAGCTGGCGGACCTTCGTGCCGTCGGGAGTCTTTCCGGTGCCGTTCTCGTACACGTCGTGCACCCGCAGGAGCGACCAGAAGCCCTCGGCGAAGTGCGGGTAGAGGTGGCAGTGGAAGATAGAGTCCCCGAAGGTACCCGGCTGGCTGCCGGCCCCGTAGAGCAGGTCGGCGGTGAACGTCTCGCCCGGCCCGAAGGTCTGGGAGTCGAGGGTGGAGGAGTTGGGGTTCCTGGGGTTGAAGGTCGCCTTGTCCTTAGGGTTGGCGAGCCACTGGTGGGCGTGGAGGTGGAAGACGTGCGTCTCGGCCACGCCGGCCATGGCGTACCGGATCTTGGTCGGGTCCCCGACGTAGGAGTGGGTGACGTTGGCCACGTAACAGGAGCCCTTGCCCGCGAGCTTCGCCTCCAGGCCGCAGTCCTCCCGGCCCGGCTCCCAGGGGCTCTCCCGGGTCGCCTTGCCGCTGGCGAGCTTTACGAGGGACGGGTCGCCGTAGCCCCAGGAGGAGAGAGAGACCTCTTCCCCGAGGCCGTCGGCCGGGAGCCGGCCGGCTTCCTCCCGGTTGCGCTGCGGCTCGGTGCCGTAGTTGAAGCCGTGGCCCACCAAGCCGGGCTGGACCTCGTTGTAGTCCTGGGCGAGCTGCACGCTCTCCCGGAAAGAAGCGGCGCCCACCGGGCGGATGTCCGCGTCCACGTAGGGGTCGCCGCTGGACTTGGTGACCCGGGTGTGGTTCGTGGTCCCGTTGTAGAGCGGCTGGCCGGTCTCCGGGTCGGTCCACCGGGAGCCCGCAGGCTCGACCGCCACCGCGCCGTAGAGGCCGTGGGCGTTGGATCCGGCATCCTCCTCCTCGCCGCTGGTCATCGTCTGGCTGCGGAACAGGTGGAGGCCCTCCTCGTTCGGGGCCTGCCAGAAGTAGGTGGTGGACTGGCCGATGCCGACCGTCGTGTCCTTGTTGAAGCCCACCGCGCCGCCGTCAGAGGTCTTGGCGTCGTAGGCCATGCCGCGCACCTGCATGGAGGCCCGCGGGTTCACCAGCCGCCCGCTCCACTGGGTCGGGCTCAGCTCGTTTTTGAAGTTGATCTTGATGCACTCCCCGGCGTTGGCCCGCAGGATGAGGGGCCGGGGACGCAGACGCCGGTTTCCGGCTGGGTCATCAGCCGCGTTGGCTGCGAGCGGCCGGAACCAGTTTTTGGTGGCCAGCTTGTCGCCCTGGAGCACGTAGACCTGGCCGTCGGGGTCGAGGTCGCCCCAGCGGTTGAAGGGTATGGCCACGTTGACGGCGGCCACGCTGTACGAGCGGTCGTAGGAGGCGGCGGAGCACGCCGGCGCGGCCTGGGCCTCGGCCGGCCGCGAGAAACCTTCGAAGAAGCCCAGCCCGAAAACGACCGCTACCGCCGCCGCCAGCCCGGCGACGACGGCGGCGGTCCGGGGCCGCCAGAAGCCCACGACCTTCGGCTCCTCCCACGGCAGCCCGCGCAGGGCGGCGAAGCCGAGCAGGATCAGGAAACCCGCGCCGAGCACCGCGCCCGCGTCGCCCAACGCCTGCGCCAGGAAAGTTTCCGGCGTGGTGTGCCGCATGGCGAGGCCGTTCGTGGGGACGCTCAGGACACCATAAGCGGCCGCGAGGCCGAGCGCCCAAACGACGTTGGCGGAGAGGCCGTCCCGGAGCCCGGAAGCGGCGACGGCCCGCCGGGCCAGCGGGGAGACCGACCAGACGACGAGCCCGGAGAGCGGTAGGGCGAGAACCGAGACCCAGGCCCAGTGCAGCAGGGGAGCGGGGGCGTGGGCCTCGGGCATCCCCGCGTGAAGCGCGTGCAGCACCGCGCCGGTCCCAAACGCCAGGAGCGTGGCCGGCAAGAGGTAAGCGCGGGTGGAGGAGAAGCCCCGGGCGAGGGCCAGCAGCAACAAGACCAGCGCCAGCTCCGAAGCCGTGGCGGAGATACCGAGGGCGTCGACCGGATGCGCCTCGCCCGTGTGCGGCCCGAGCGGCAGGCCCGCCGTGTGCATCGAGACGAAGAGTGAGATCAACGCCAGGTTGCCGGCCACACCGGCGAGCAAGAGCCGCCGTTCCGGCCAGCGCAGGAGGACCACCCCGTAGAGGCCCTGGGCGAGCGCCACAAAGAGGAAAAAGAAGCCGTAGCCCCACCACTCCCCGAGGTGGTCGGGCACTACCCAGAGGTGGATCATGGCCGCCGCCAGGGAGAGCGCGGCGGCCGGGTAGATCGCCAGCTCCAGGCCCAGGCCGGCGCCCAGGTGCCGGGCTACGCTCGTCCTGGAACTGCTCGGCGCTGTCGTCATACGGACCGTCCTCCGCTCTTTGACTCTCCGGGTGGTGCAAGGTGAATAATGGACCCGGCGGACCCCACCGCCATCGTAAATATGAGCGATCTTTGCGTAGCCCAAGTGGGCTAGAGCCCCCGCTATAAGGCGAGGGAAGGCGGTTTAGAGAGGTCGGATCCGGCTAGTCTCGAGGCACGCCCTATTCGAGCACGGACCCGGCGGGCGGGAGGCTCGTCAGAAAGCCGGCGGCGACAAAGATCCCCACCGCCAGCGCCAGCTCGGCGCCGACCATGCGCCCGAGCGGCCCGCGGCCCTTGTCTATGAAGTTGATCCCGCCGACCGCCAGCAGCAGCACCATGAGGCCGAGTTTCATGATGAGCGCCCGCCCGTAGGGCGTGCCGACGAGCCCGGCGAGGCTCGGTATCTGGGCCAGGGCTGCGTAGATGCCGGTGACGACGATGAGCATAACCGCCAGGGTCGCCACCCGCGAGAAACGCCGGACCGTTCCGATGCGTAGCTTGTTGCCGTCATCGGGCTCCAGCGGGCGGAGCGGCCCGAGCAGGAGCAGCGGGAAGCCGAGCAGCCCCCCCATCCAGAGCGCCGCCCCGACCACGTGCAGCCAGCTGGCCAGCAGGGCGACGCCGCCCTCCGCCGCCGCGTGGCCCTGCAGGGCCAGCGTGGCGAGCATGGCGGCACCCGGGACGGTGGCTGCCCACCAGCCCAGCACGCCCGGCCGCCGGTAGGCCCACGCCGCCAGGAGCACCGTGAGCAGCCCGAGGCCGAGCCGTACCGCCCAGAGGCGTCCGGTCCGGGTGCCGGATAACGCCTCCCAGAACAACCCCGGGCTCAAGGGCTCTCCGGAGGCGCGCACGGCGAAGAGCGAGAGCTCCGCCACCCCGGCGGCCGCGAGCAACCCGAGCAGAAACAGCGCCGCGCGGGCAAACCAGCGTCCGGCCCCCAGGCCGGTTTCGAACCCCAGGTTCCGGCTGACCGGAAACCAGACCAGGGCCGCGAAGGCGACCAGCCCGGCGAGGAAGACCGCAGACCCCTGAGCCGCCCCGTGGGCGATCCCCACGGCGGTTACGAACCGCGGCTCGGTCACCAGCTCACCCTGAGCCCGGGCGACGCCCGGCACCGCCAGCCCCGCGGCGACGGCCAGCGCCAGGGAGATTCCGGCACGTCGCAGAGCGTTCCCCGTCAAGGCCCTACCGCCTCCGCAGCATCAGGCCCCCCAGGGCCAGCGCGCCCAGCGCGAGCGCCCCGATCCCCAGTACCGCGTATAAAGCGGTGGAGGCCGCGCCGCGCTCCGGGCCGGACGATGAATCGCCGCCCGACGCCGGCTCTTCCGAACCTGTTCCCTCGTCCTCCGCGACCGCCGGCTCCGAACCGGAGCGGGCGCTGAACTGGTAGGAGCCTTCTATGACGTGCCCGTCGACGCCCGTGTAGCGGTACTCGGCCGTGTAGGAACCCGCGGGCAGGCCGTCCTTCAGGTCTACCATCAGGGTGGTGGGGGCATCCGGGTCTACCCGCGCGTTGTCCTCGTCCACCCGCCCGCCCGCCTCGTCGTAGACTTGTAGCGGGCTGAACTCAGCCTCCACCGGCTCCTCCAGGAAGAGCTGTACCCGCTCGGGCACCGTCTCCAACTCCTCTCCCGGCTCCGGCGCGGACCTTACGATCTGCGTGTGGGCCGTGGCAACACCGGCGGCGCCCAACAGCAAACCCCCGGCCAGAAACACAGCCGCTATTATGATAGTAGCACGCAACACAGAGTGCCTCCCTCCTGGCTCCGGCCGTCGCAACCAGTTTGCCACCGGTGGCATGGAATCGCGTCCCTCATTTGGGCTATTTTTCTTTTTCGGCCGTTCATCGCGCGGCGTTTACCGCACGGTGAAGTGCCGGGGGCGGCTCTTGGTGGCGGCGTGGTTCTCGCCGGTGTGGTATGCCCTTACGCGCCACCGTCCGGGGCGGTTCAGCGCGGGGCGCGCCGCGTACCTCGTGTAGCCTTCGTACTCGAAGTTCCGGGTCTTTACTGATTTTTCGAGCCGCCACCGGCCCCCCTCGCGGCGGAAAAAGTCCAGCCGGGTCACGCCCGCCTGATACGGCCTCAGGTAACCGCTGACCTCGAAGCTCCTGGACGCTCTCACCCTCGCGGGCGTCGAGGGCCGCGAGAGCCGGACCTTCGCCCGGACCCCGACCCTCGGGGAGGATGCGGCCTCGAAAAAGGCGTCGCCGGCAAAGCGGAACTGGAAGGCCGTATTGGCCGTGAGCGTGCGGGAAGCCCGGTACTCGCCCGAGGTCCGGTCGTAGGCGGCAAGCCCATCCTTTTTCCAGCTCCGGCCGCCGTCCGTGGAGCGCCACACCTCGACGCGCCGGGCGGCGAGCTTTCCGGAGGGGCCGCGTAACCCGCCGGTAAGCCGCGTCTTTCCCCGGTATTCGACGAGCTTCCTGGACGCCCCTAGGACCAGCTTCGTGGTGGCCGGCGGAAGCATCTCCAGCGCGGCGGCCGCGTCGAGACGCCCCCCCGCGGCCGTTTTGCCTTGAAAAGCCGGTTTCTTCTCTGCGGAGCCGAGGATAGCGGCCTTCAAGGTCCCGTAGCCGACGGAAGGGGCGTGAGATCGGAGCAGCGCCGCGGTACCGGCGACGTGCGGGGCGGCCATCGAGGTCCCGCTCATGGTCGCGTACGCTTCGTTCTCCTCGACCGAGAGGAGCGCCGCCGTGGCCGTGGCCGAGTACCCGAGCCGGTCCACGTACCGGGTGTAGGAGGCGCCGTCCCCTCCGGAGAGCTCGTAGCGGTCGTCGGGGCCGAAAGGCCCGTCGCCCATACCGGCGACCGCGGCGGGATCGTAGTCGTCGTCTACCAGGACGGCGCCGAGCCGGCCCCGGTAGAACGGCGTCGGGGTTGATCTCGGCCTCCCGCCGCCGATGTCGTAGCCGAGGTCCTGGCCCATCAGGAGCAGCTTTCCGCCGCCTCCCAGGTGGGTTTCGAGGCCAGCCTGATCGGCGGGGCGCAGGGTGTCCGTGTACGTGGCCCCCGTAAACCAGACGACGGTCTTGCCGGACATCGCCGCGGTGTCCGGGCCGTCGGCGCCCGGCGCCACGGTCTCGGTCGCAACGTCGGTAAAACCTAGGGCTGCGAGAGCCTGTTCGTAGTAGGCTTCATGGTCCGCGCCACCGTCGTCGTCGACCAGCAGGACGGGGGTGGCGACGGTCGTCTCCAGGCCGCCGAGCGCCCGGGCGAGAAAGCTCCGGCGGCCGGCGGGGGTGGAGATCTGCTCGAGCCCGAACCCCGCGTAGATCGAAGCCCCATCCACCCGGACGGCAACGGGGACGCGGGTCGGCCGGGGCAGCGCGGTGGAGAGGACGCCCGCCCCGGGGGCCGCCAAGTCTACCGAGGTAACCCCGAAGTTCGAGAAGTCGGCCAGCCCATCCCCCTCGTCGCTGGCGGCCACGGAGATTATGTTGTCGCCGTCGTAGGAGGCGGGGTAGAAAGGCGCGGCGTCCGCGTCGTCACCGACCTGGTCCGGACCTCCATTGCCCGCCGGAAAGACAAAGAGGACGCCTTTGCCCCGGGCGGCCTCGATGGCGTCGCGCTCCGCCCGGCTCTCCTGCCCGCCGCCCAGGCTGGCGTTGACGACCTTTACGCCTCTGGCGGTCGCGTATCCAAAAGCGTTTATCATGGCGAGCGAGGAGCAGGTCTGGTCCTCGCCGCAAACTTTGAGCGGCATAATCCTGGCCCCTGGCGCGACGCCCGAGATGCCACGCCCGTTGTTCGCGGTGGCCGCGATGATGCCCGCGACGTGGGTGCCGTGCTCCTCGCCTTCCACCCCGTCGTACACGCTGGCGTCGCCGTTCGCGAAGTCCCAGCCGTGCACGTCGTCCACGTACCCGTTGCCGTCGTTGTCCCGCCCGTCACCGGGCACCTCCCCGGGGTTGGTCCAGATCCGGCCCCTCAAGTCCGGGTGGCCCGTGTAGACACCGGTATCCACCACGGCTACCACGTTCGGGGCCGTGCCGGTAGTCGCCGTCCAGGCTTCGAGCGCGTTTATATCGGCGCCTCCGACCGCCGTCCGGCCTCCTCCGGTGTTGTGCAGGTTCCACTGCCGGTGGAAGAGCGGGTCTCCGGGCGGCGTCGCCGCCGGGCGTCGAATAAAGTCCGGCTCGGCGTACTCCACGGCGGGGTCTCGCGCGTAAGCGGCGGCCACGGCTTCCACCGGACGGGACGGGGAGAACTCGACCACCTCGATACCCAGGGCGGGCAGCTCCTCCCCGGTGCGGGCACGGAGACGCCGGTTGGTGGCTTCCAGGTCTTTGTCTCCGGCGGTCTTTACCAGCAGCCGGCCGGTAACGAACTCCTCGTCCGGGGCCGCGCCGACCGTGGAAGACGGCCGGTCCGGGACATCGTCCGTGGGCGGCTCTTCCTGCGCCCCGCCGGAGGAAGACAAAACCAGGATCAGCGTCGCGGCGACGAGCAAGGCCGCCAGCGTCCCGCGCGCCCTTCTCCCCGGGGTTTGCGATTCCGGCTGTAGAGGTTCTGATCCGGCAAGCTGCATTCCACCACCCGGCGCGTTCTCGGCCCGGCTATCCGGCCTCGGCCGCGCGGTCCACGCGGTCGATCACGGAGAGCAAGTCTGCCAACTGGACGTCTTCTTTCGTTGTACGCCGCCCGCGGACGTTGATCATCGCGTGAGGCTCGCAGTCCGGGTAGAGCTCCACCCAGACCGGGATGCGGTCCTCTACCAGCTCGGTGAGGTGCGAGGTGATTACCACGTCGGGGAGCAGCCTCCGGACCTCCAGGTCCAGGTACCAGGCCCCCGCCTCGAAGACCTCCACGTCGGGACGCAGCTCCCGCAGAACCGCGGCCACGGCTTCTTTGTAAGACTTGAGATCGCTGGCTACCAGCACTCGCGTGTTGCCCATGCAGAAGATGATAGTCAGGACGCGGTTGCGGGCGCATCGCGAAAACTGGCGATCTTTTTCTAGCTACGTTGGGCTAGACGCCGGGTTTGATCTATTATGGAGAGGAGATCTGGTAGCTGGATGTCGTCGTAGGTGGTGTGCTCTTCTCCGACACAGGAGAACGACTCCGTCCCATAGCCCGGATAGAGCTCCACCCAGGCCGGAACCCGGGAGCGCACCGCCGGGGAGACCCGGTTGCCGACCACCACGTGAGGGCGCAACTCTTCGACAAGGCTCTCCAGCTCCTCCGGCTCAGCAGCCACGATCCGGGCCTGCGGCCGTAGCGCGCGCACAGCCTCCGCTATAACCTCTCGGTAGGAGCGCGGCTCGTTGGCCATTATGACGACGACCTTATCTGAGGGACATCGAGCCAAGAGAACCTGCCGCTGCTAACCGTCCGTACCGGAAGACCGGAAGGAATAATCAGTATCGAACAACCTTACCTGAGATTCTAGCATCGTTAGGGCGGCAGAGCACCGCGTTTTCTGGTGTCTTTGCGCGCCACGCCCAGCCAGACACGTGGTCGCCGGATCCGGCAACGCTTACCTAGCGGATCTCGATGACCCCGTGACGCACCGCGAAGACTAGCGCCTGGAGCCGCGAGTGGACGCCGAGCTTGTTCAGGATGTTGACCATGTGGGTACGCTCGGTCTCGACGGTAATGTGCAGGTTCTCGGCGATCTCCTTGCTGTCCATGCCCGTGGCCAGCGCCTGGAGCACCTCCTTTTCGCGGCGGGTCAGCTTCTCAATGGCCTGGCGCGCGTCCATCTCCTCCTGCCGCTTGCGGCTCACCGTCCGGAGCATCTGGATCATCTCGTTCGGCGAGAGCAAGGCCTGGCCGTTTCTCAGCCGCCGCACCGCGTCCACGATCTCGCCTATGGAGGCGCTCTTGTGCAACACGCCGGCGGCCCCGGCCTCGACCGCGCTGGCGAAGCGCGCGGGCTCCAGGCTCGCACTCAGCACCAGGGTAGCTATCCTGGGCTCGGAAGAAGAAAACTCTTCCACCAGCTCGATGCCGTCTCCGTCGGGCAACCCGAGGTCCACGACCGCCACGTCCACGCCGTTCTTGGCTACCCGCGCCTCGCTCACAGACCCCGCCTGGGCGATCACGCTGAACTCCGGCTCACGCTCGAACATGAACGCCAGGGCCTGGCGAAACGAAGCGTGGTCTTCGACAAGCAGGATGTTCGCCGTCTGCTCTTCCACCTGTCCCTCGGTTATCTCGATTTTTCCGTGTAGTGTCTTAGCTTCACCCATTCCGTATTATGGCTCTCCGGCCGACGCCATTCCATCATACAGATGTACCAATTTATAGTAGCCCAAACGAGCCAGGCGGGACGGCGCGCTGTTTCGGGCATCCGGCTCCGGAACCCGCCAGCGTGCGGTGCCTAGGCATCGTCGGTTGGGGGATATGGCATCTCGAAAACCACCCTGGTTCCTTCGCCGGGCGCGCTCTCCACGTGGAGCTCTCCTCCCAACTCTTGCGACCGCTGGCGCATGGAGTGCTGCCCCACCCCACCGGTAAAGGTTCCGGGAACGAAACCCTTGCCGTCGTCGGCTATCTCCACCCGGACCTTCCCATCCTCGTAACCCAGCCTGACCCACACGTTCTCGGGTTCGGCATGCCGCCGGACGTTGTTCAGCGCCTCCTGGACGATGCGCACGATCTCCCGTCCCGGCCTCCCCGGGATCTCTTGGGGAAACCCGTTCCCGACGAAAAGGTCTATACGGTACTTCCTGCGGGACATCCGCAAGTTTAGGTCTATCAGTTGCTTCAACAGGTCTACAAAGGACTGCTTGAGCGTACTTTCCAGCCGTAACTCGAAGATGGCGCTGCGGAGCCCCTCTACCGACCGCCGGAGGGCTGCCGCGACGCTCTCAAGCTCGGCCTCCGGGCCGTCGTCTGCGATGGCCCGCATTATCTGGGTCTCTTGCAGCGCGTAGACGATGTCCTGCAGGATGTCGTCGTGCAGGTCCCGGGCTATGCGGTTGCGCTCGGCTTCCCGGGCTTCTTCCAGGGCCTCCTCGGCCCGCTTGCGACCGGTGATGTCGTGGGCCACCACGCACATGACCGGTTGGTTATCTACGGACACCGTGCTGACGCTGACCTCCACGTCTACCAGGGTACCGTCCTTGCGCCGGTACTGGCGCTCGCCGACATGGTACCTGCCATGCTCCAGTATGCGCCGGACGTTCTCGTCGATGCTCTCCCGGTCTCCGGCGACGAGGTCGTAGAGCGTCAAGTTTGGCATATCTTCGCTCTCGTACCCGAGCGAGCTATAAAAGGCGTCGTTGCACTCCAGGATGCGCTTTGACGCCACGTCCACGAGGAAGATGTTCTCCGCGGCCTGCTCGACCACGGTGCGGTAGAGTGTCTCGCTCTGGCGCAAGGCCTCTTCTACCCGCCGCTGCTCGGTTATGTCCACCGCGTAGATACGCAGGAGCCCGCTCTCGGGCAGCCGGGATATGATCTGCAGGTAGAAACTCCCCCCTACCCGGACCTCGCGGTTGAACGTCCGGCCACCGGTGGCCACGATCCCGGCTTCCACCGACTCCAGATCCGCCAGCATCGGATGGTCTTTCTTCAGCCCTCTCAGGTCCGGGAAACGCTCCTCGGCGGCCGGGTTGAGGTAAGTGGGCTCGCCGGCGATGCTCGTTTCGACGATGGGGTTGGGGTTCAGGGTAGGGTACGAGGCGAGCCGCGCGAGCTCTTCCTCAGCCCGTTTGCGCTCGGTGATGTCCTCGAAGATAGCGTAGACCTGGTAGGGTTTCTCCTCCCCCGGCCGGAACTGCGGGATGGCGTTGATGGTGATCCAGCGGTGGGTCGCCTCTGTGGGAACGTAGACTCCGATCACGACGTTCTCGAGCCTGGTGCCGGTCTTGAGAGCCAGCATCGTGGGGTGCTCCTCGCCCGGCAGCTCAGAGCCGTCCTCGCGGATCGTCCGCCACCGAGGGTCCATGGAGGTCCTGCCCTGCATCTGGTCCAGCGTAAGGCCCAGGATGCGCTCGGCGGCCGGGTTGGCGGAGGTGATACTGCCCTCCGCGTTCTGGTAGACGATGCCCTGGGTCATGGTCTCGAACAGGGTTCTGTAGCGCTCCTCCGAGACCCGGAGCTCCTCTTCGGCCCGCTTGCGCTCGGTGATGTCGAACACGACGCCCTGCCAGAACAGGGGCCGGCCCTCGGCGTCCCGCACCAGGGCTGCCTCATCTTGCACCCACACAACCCGTCCGTCCCGGGTGAACTGACGGTACTCTACCCTGAAGGGCTCGCCGGTCTCGTCCGTGCGGGCGTCCTCGTTCAAAACGCGCTCGCGGTCCTCGGGGTGCAGGAGCCGGGGGAAAAGCCCGGGGTCCGCCATCCACTCCTCGGCGGAGTAGCCGAACAAAGATTCGATCTGCGGGCTCACGTAGAGCAAGGTCGTGGTGCGCTCCTCGTAATCGACGGCCTCGACGTAGGTTATGGCCGGGATCTGCTCGACCAGCGTGCGGAACCGTGTCTCGGCCTCTTGCAGTTGCTTCTCGGCCTCCTTGCGCCCGGTGATGTCGCGAACCGTAGCCACGAGGAGCGGTTTCTCCTCGTTCTCGAAGACCCCCACGCGAACCTCTACCGGGAAGGTGGAGCCGTCTTTGCGGCGGTGGCGGCCTTCCAGGGTACGGGGCGAGCCGGAGGAGACCTCGTTCCACACCCGCTCCAGCGCGCCGGGCTCGTAGTAGACCTCCACCTCCGGAACGGACATCTCCAGCAGCTCCTCGCGAGCGTAGCCCAGCGACTCGCAGGCCTGACGGTTTACGTCCACGAACCGTCCGTCGAGGTCGTGGACGAACATGGTGTCGGCGGCCTGCTCCACGAGCCGCCGGAAACGGTCCTCGCTCCGTTCCAAAGCCTTCTCGGTCTTCCCCCGCTCCCGGCGGACCTCGGCCTCCCGCAGCTCCCTCTCTACGGCGGCGTTGAGGCGCGCCATGTTTTCTTTGGTAATGTAATCGTGCGCCCCGGCGCGCATGAGCTCGACCGCGAGGTCCTCCCCGACCTTGCCGCTGACGACGATGAACGGGATATCGTAGCCCAGGCTCCTGAGCAGGCGGAGCGCCGCTGGAGCCCGAAAACAGGGCATGTAGTAGTCGGAGATTACTATTTCCCAGGGCTCGCCCCGATCGTCGGCTTCCTTGAGGGCGGCCTTCATACCGCCCGGCGTATCCACGCGCTGGTATACGGGGTCATAGCCGCCTCGCCGGAGCTCCGTGATGAGGAGTATGGCGTCGTTCTCCGAGTCTTCCACCAGCAGGAGCCGCAGGGGCCTGGACGGTCCGCTCACGCGAGCCCCGCCTTTTGCCGGCGGACCTCCTCGGGACCCGGTTGAGAACCGCCGAGCGTGAAGTAGAAGGTGGCCCCCTTCCCGACCTCGCCCTCCGCCCACACCCGGCCCCCGTGCCGGTGCACTATCCGCTGCACGGTCGCCAGCCCTATGCCGGTACCCTCGAAATCCCGAGCCCGATGCAACCGCTGAAAAGCCCCGAAGAGCTTGCTAGCGTAGTCCATGTTGAACCCCGCCCCATCGTCCCGGACGTAGAAGATCCTGCCCGTAACAGCCCCGGAAGCGGAACCCGGAACGGGGCCGGTGGTAGAGCCGAACTCGATGGTGGCCCGGGGCTTCTTGCTGGTAAACTTCCACGCGTTACCCAGCAGGTTCTCCAGCACCAGGAGCAGCAGTCTGCTGTCGCCCCACGCGGTGACGCCCTCCTCGATAACGAACTCCACGTCCCGGCCGGGGTCGGCCTGGCGCAAGTCCCGGGCTACGCCGGAGGCCAGAGAGCTCAGATCCACCCGCTCCCGGCTCAGGACGCTGCGGGTAACGCGGGAGAGGTTCAGCAAATCGTCTATGAGGTGCCCCATGTGCTGGCTGGCCAGCCGCACCCGCTCCAGGTAGTCCCGGCCGTCGGCGTCGAGGGTATCCCGGTAGTCGTCGAGCAGTATGCGGGAGAAGCCGTCGATGGTTCTCAGGGGAGCCCGCAGGTCGTGGGAGACCGAGTAGCTGAACGACTCCAGCTCGCGGTTGGCATCCTCCAGCTGCCGGTTGGCGTCCTCCAGGGACCGGCTCGCCTGCTCAGCCCGGTTGCGGCTGCGGACCAGCAGCCAGGTTATCGCGAAGAGCAGTACGCTTATGCCGATGCCGCTCACCCGGACAAACTCCGGCAGCGCGCTGTCGACCCGCGCTTCGAACTCAGGCAGCGTGGAGTAGTAGAGGGTCCACGGACGCCCGGCGACGTCGATGCTGCTCTGCCGGGTGAAGAGCACGTTCAGCGCATCGTTTCCGGCGCGCCGGATGCCGTCGTCGTCGTACATTAGCGTGCCCCGCTCCACCACGTCGCCGTCGTAGACCTCGAAGTCTATGCCCGGATCGAACGAGTCCTCGAAGATGCCCTGGAGCAACCCGCCCGAACCGGACGGCTCCACGTCCGGTTCGTCCGGGCTGCGTTGCTGCTCGGGCACGCTCTCCTGGGGGCTCTCGGTTCCTCCCAGCCAGAAGAGCCCGAAAACGACGCCCTCGAGGGCACTCCGCCGCTCGGCCGCGGTCTCCTGCGGCCGTCCCAACTCGTAGACCGGGAGGTACACCGCGAAGCCTTTGCGCAGGGCCAGGTCCGCCGGCGAGCCGGGGGCGGTCTCGTCCGTGAGCACGTAGATCATGCTCGTGGCCCGGGGCTCGCCCGTTTCTACGGCCCGGATCAGGGCCTCGCGGTGCACGGGGTTGGCGTGTAGGTCCTGGTTGAGCAGGGTGTCGTTCGCGTCGTTCGACGGTCCTATGTAGGTTACCGGGAAGTAAACCGAACGCTCCCCGCCGGGATCGAGATTCGGCCTGAAGCGCGGGAGGCCCCTCTCCCGCGCCTGCCGCAGGAACTCTTCCCGACTGGCAGGGGCGACCCGCTCAGCGTACCCCAGCGCCTGCAGCCCGCTGTAGTTGCTCTCGGGCTCGATGCCCGATACGTAGGCGAGCCACTCTTCGGGCTCTACGACCTCGCTCGCGTAGAACAGGCTGCGGACCCCGTAGAGCGCGGCCACGTAATCGCTGGTGCGGCGGTCTACCGCCTCCTGGGTAGCCTGTACCGTCTCCCGAAACCGGACGCTGGCCTGGTTCTCCACGACGGCGTTCACATAGTACCAAGCCAGCAGCGTCAGCATCAGGGCGATCAGGAGCACCACGTAGGCCACCACCGCACGGCCCAGGTGGCGGAACACGGGCTTTACGAGCTTTTCCATCCGCCGCCCCCACCCGGAGCCCCACCCGAGATACGGTCTACGTTCCGTCCCAACTGTTTTCTGCCTCCATAGGGTGGTCCCGGCCCTAGAAGCTCAACGGCGCATCGGGCGCCGCGAAACACGCTCCGTCCGGACGTTCACCCCGGTACGACGCTCCTCATCTGGGCCATAAAAGTGCGCGAGACCCTCTGGTGGACGGACACTTTAACTACAAGGTATGTTACCCGGGCCACCAGGGGGCCGCAACACGGCCCCGCAGGCTACTACGATCGGTCCCCGGCCCCCTGCCGGCTACCTGGGCGGCCAAACTCTGATAGGATTTCCCCCCGCGAGGCACCTCGCCGTTCGAGACCACCACGAGACAGGAACCCCGATAACATGCGCCAAGAGATTCCCAACGAGCTACAGAAACTCCCAGACATAGCATACAACCTTCTCTGGACCTGGCACCCGGCGGCCCAGGCCCTTTTCTCCCGGCTGGACCCGGAGCAGTGGGAGGCCACGGAGCACAACCCGGTCCGGCTGCTGGCGGAGACGGAGAACCTGGCGTCCGCCGCCTCCGACACCGCGTTCCTGGAAGCCTACGGGGCGGTCGTCAAGGACTTCGGAGCCTACCTGGAGCAGGAAGACACCTGGATGGCGTACGCCTACCCGGGCCTGCAGGAGCCGGTGGCGTACTTCTCGGCGGAGTTCGGGCTGCACGAGTCGCTCCCTATCTACTCCGGCGGCCTGGGCGTTCTGGCCGGGGACCACGTAAAGAGCGCCTCGGACCTCGGCCTCCCGCTGGTTGGCGTGGGGCTACTCTACGCCCAGGGCTATTTCCGCCAGCGCCTCACCGCCGAGGGCCGGCAGGAGGAAGTCTACGAGCCCTTCGGGCCGGCGTCGCGACCCCTGCGGCCCCTCCTGGACGAGGAAGGCCGGGATGTGCTCGTCCCGGTAGACGTGGCGGGGCGCGAGCTCTACCTTAAGGTGTGGCGGGTCGAGGTGGGCCGCTCCGCGGTGCTGCTGCTCGACGCCGACATCCCGGAGAACGCCGAGGAAGACCGCGGGCTAACCGCCCGGCTCTACGGCGGCGGCCAGCGGACCCGCATCGCGCAGGAGGTGATCCTGGGGGTCGGCGGCGTCCGGGCGCTGCGGGCCGCCGGCATCCAGCCCGGCGTCTACCACATGAACGAAGGCCACGCCGCCTTCTCCGGCCTGGAGCGGCTGCGCGAGCTGGTCGAGGGTGGAGCCTCGTTCGGGGAAGCCCGCGAGGCGGTGGCGCGGAACACGGTCTTCACCACCCACACCCCCGTGCCCGCCGGCCACGACGCCTTCCCCCCGGACCTGTTCGGGGAGTTTACGGGCGGCTGGGCCGAGTCCCTGGGCGTCTCCGGGGAGGGGTTGTGGGCACTCGGGCACAAAGAGGAGGAGTGGGGCCCGACCTTCAACATGACCGTGCTCGCCATGAACCTCTCGGCCGTGAGCAACGCCGTCTCCGAGCTGCACGGGGAGGTGACCCGAGACATGTGGCGTCCGCCGGCCGGGAATGGAGCCGAGAACGAGGCTTCCGAAACCCCGATCACGCACGTCACCAACGGCATCCACACCTGGAGCTGGCTCTCCCCGGAGCTGGCGGACCTCTTCCAGCGCTACTCGGGAGGCCGGGCCTGGCGCCGGATGGTCCAGGACCCCGCGGCCTGGTCTTTCGTGGGGGAGATACCGCCGGAGGAGCTCTGGCGGGCGCACGCCGCGGTCAAGCTCGAGACCACCGGCTTTATAAACGACCGGCTCCGGTTGCAGGCCGGCCGCACCGGCACCTCTTACCGGGAGCTGGACCCCGACGCGCTCACCCTGGGGTTCGCCCGCCGCTTCGCCACCTACAAGCGGGCCACCCTGCTGCTCCACGACCCGGAGCGGCTGCGCCGCATCCTCGCGTCCGCCGACCGGCCCGTGCAGTTCATCTTCGCCGGCAAGGCCCATCCGGCCGACGAGCCGGCCAAGGAGTTTATCCGGGCGCTATACGAGGCGGCGGAAGGTGACTTTGCCGGCCACCTGTTTATCCTGGAGGACTACGACATGAACGTGGCCCGGCACCTCGTGCAGGGCGTGGACGTGTGGCACAACAACCCGCGCCGTCCCCTGGAGGCCAGCGGCACCTCCGGGCAGAAAGCCTCGCTCAACGGCGCGCCCAACTTCAGCGTGCTCGACGGGTGGTGGCCCGAGGCGTACAACGGCCGCAACGGCTGGATCATCGGCGAAGCCCGGGAGTACGCCTCCCAGGAGGAGCAGGACGCCGCCGACGCCGACTCGTTGTACACGACGCTGGAAGAGGAGATCGTCCCGCTCTACTACGACCGGGACGCGGCCGGAGTGCCCGGAGCCTGGGTCGAGGTGATGAAGGAGGCCATAACCACCGTCGCCCCCGACTTCTCCACCCAGCGCATGGTCCGCGACTACGTTCACAAGCTCTACGTGCCACGGATGGCCCAGGCCGCGCGATAAAAGCACAGGTAGGAGAAGACCCGCCGGGAAAAGCGGTCTAAGCTCAGGCTGCACCCGCAAACAAGGTCGGAGAGAGTTGGCCGCGATCGCGCACGTCCACCCCGCGACGCGGATGGCCGCAGACCAGGACGCCGCGCCCGCCTTCTACGTCGGGAAGCTGCGCCGGAAGAAGCTGGCGGCCTCCTCCTACGACGGTGCGAGCCGAAGAGACCGGGGATCGAGACGGAAGCACGGGTAGTGGATCCGGGCTCCGAAGAGGCAAGAGAGAGGCGAACCGGCTACTCAGCGGGAAGTACGGCAGGGTGGCGACGGTGGCGACCCGCCTCCAACTTCTTCTAGCTTCGACCCCTTTCGGCCTCCTCGGGAACGGGCAGGAGCCGGTCGCGCAGGCCCTGCCGCCACAGGTCCTGGTCCTTGAGACCTGCGCCCCACACCAGCAGCACCGCCATCACGCCGTAGATGGGGAGGTGACCGATCAACTCCTCCCAGGCGAACAGCGTGAGCGTGATGTTGGTGGGGAACCACGCTATGATGACCAGCTCGCGCACGAAGACGCCGAGGACCAGCCACAGCCCGATCAAGAGCTCCACCGCCCCCGCCCCGATGACGAAGAGTTCGTCCGAGACCGGCAACCCCAGGGCGGCGGCGAAGTTGAGCGGATTCTGCTCCAGAAAGGCGAGCCCCAGCGGGATGTTCGCCAGCTTCTCGGTGAACGCGAGGACTATAAAGCTCGCCCCAACCCCAACCCGCACCGCGGGCAGGGAGTAGCGCGTCAGCTCCGGGCGGGGTTCGAGCTTCGGGAAGAGCAGGCGGTCGATGGAGATGGGTCCCCGCCCCGCCACGAAGAAGAAGGCCGCGAACCCGAGGAAGAACACGTTGTCCAGCATCGGCTGCAACCCCACGATAAAGATGCCCGACACCCACAGCCCGGCCAGGACACCCGCCGCGATGCGGGTGAGACCGCCGTAGAACAGGGAGAGCGCCACGCCGGTCTGCAGGAGGCCGAGCACGTTCGCCCAGACGCCGGGAAGCTCGTTGTCCGGGGAGAACAGGCTGCCCTGCACGCCGTTCACCAGCAGGGGAACGGCGACGTGGACGCCCAGGATCAGGGGCACCAGCCCGTACAGGAGGCTTCTGCGGCTCTCCGTGGCGCCGAACGCCTCCGGACCCGGCACGAAGCCCCTCCCCCGCGCCCGCCACAGCAGTACCGCCGCGAGCGTCGCCAGCAACACCGCGCCGACCAGCGCGAGCGGCAACGGCCGGAAGAAGAGGTCCCAGCGCAGCGTGTCGTCGCCCTCCGTGAACCACTTGACGTGCGCCAGAGCCGGACGGGCCGCCAGCCCCGCCGATATCACGGCCAGCGCCAGGGCGACGACGCCCCGCAGCAACTTCGCACAACGAGTCACGTCACGCACCTCCTCTCGGATCAAAAGCCCAGGGACGCCAGACGGAACTAGCGTCCCTTACGTATATCCATATTTCATCAAAAAACCGGAATTTCGTGGTCAAAGAGATCACGCCCAGAGAAAAGAACCGCCCCCTTGGAGAGCGGTTCTCTCTCGAAGCGCGGGCGCGACTCTAGCTGCCGGCCGGCACCTTCGTCTTGAAGGTCAGATCCTCGCCGGCGCGGTCCACGACGACGGTGTCGCCGGGGTTGAACTCCCCGCCGATAATGCTGGTGGAGAGCGGGTTCTCGACGAGGCGCCGGGTGGCCCTCGCGAGCGGCCGCGCCCCGAACTTGGGATCGTAGCCCTCCTCGGCCAGAAACTCCTTGGCCGCGGTGGTGACCTCGATGGAGACCCGCTGGCTCTCCAGGTGCTTGTTCAGCCGGGCGAGCATGATGTCCACGATGCGGAGCACGTCCTCCTTCGTCAGCGGGTGAAAGACGATGATCTCGTCCACCCGGTTGAGAAACTCGGGCCGGAACGCCTTCTCCAGCGCGTCCCGCGCCTGCCGCTCGGTCTCCTTGAAGTCCACCTCGTCACCCGAGGTGAAGCCGAACTTCCGCTGGCTGACCAGGTGCTGGCTGCCGACGTTGGAGGTCATGACGATGACCGTGTTCTCGAAGCTGACCGTCCGGCCCTGGGCGTCTGTCAGGCGCCCGTCGTCGAGCACCTGCAGGAGCGTGTTGAACACGTCCGGGTGGGCCTTCTCGATCTCGTCGAAGAGCACCACGCTGTAGGGACGGCGCCGCACCCTTTCCGTGAGCTGTCCGGCCTCGTCGTAGCCGACGTAGCCCGGAGGCGCCCCGACGAGCCGGCTCACGGTGTGCCGCTCCTGGTACTCGGACATGTCTATCCGGATCATGGCGTCCTCTTCGCCGAAGAGGTACGCGGCGAGGGTGCGGGCCAGCTCGGTCTTGCCGACGCCCGTGGGCCCGAGGAAGATGAAGCTCCCGACCGGGCGCTTGGGGTCTTTTATGCCGGCCCTCGCGCGCCGGATGGCCTCGGCGACGGCCTTTACGGCCTGGTCCTGGCCGATGACCCGCTCGTGCAGCACGGCCTCCAGGTTCAAGAGGCGCTCGGCCTCCTCCTGGACGATGTTCGTCGCGGGCACGCCGGTCCACTCCTCCAGGATGCGGGCGATGTCCTCGCGCGTCACCTCGGGGGCGTTGTCCTCGCGGGCAGGCCAGCCCTCCTGGTGCTCTTCAAGCTCCAGCTTGAGCTGCTCGACGCGCTGCTTGAAGCCCGCGGCCTTCTCGTAGTCCTCGGCCCGGACGGCCTCCTCCTTCTCGCGCTCCAGGTTGGAGATCTCTTCCTCGATGCGCTTTACGTCCACCGGCGGCACCGTCGAGCGCAGGCGCACCTCGGCGGCGGCCTCGTCGAGCAGGTCTATGGCCTTGTCCGGGAGGAAGCGGTCGTTTATGTAGCGGTCGCCGAGCTCGGCCGCCGCTATCACGGCCTCCTCAGAGATCCGGACGCGGTGGTGCGCCTCGTAGCGGTCGCGCAAGCCGTAGAGGATCTGGACGGTCTCCTCCACCGTCGGCTCGTCCACCAGCACCGGCTGGAAGCGGCGCTCCAGGGCCGGGTCCTTCTCGACGTGCTTGCGGTACTCGTCGAGCGTGGTGGCGCCGACGACCTGCAGCTCGCCGCGGGCGAGCGCGGGCTTGAGCATGTTGGAGGCGTTTACCGCGCCCTCCGCGCCGCCGGCACCCACGATCTGATGCAGCTCGTCGATGAACAGGATGATGTTCTTCTCCTCCTGCTGGAGCTCCTTGATCATCTGCTGCATCCGCTCCTCGAAGTCGCCCCGGAAACGGGTGCCGGCCACGAGCCCGCCCACGTCGAGGGCCACGACACGCTTACCTTTGAGGCTCTCGGGGATGTCCTCGGAGACGATGCGCTGGGCGAGACCCTCGGCGACGGCGGTCTTGCCGACGCCGGCCTCCCCGATGAGGACCGGGTTGTTCTTGGTGCGCCGGCTGAGGATGCGCACCACCCGCGCTATCTCCTCGGCCCGGCCGACGACCGGGTCGAGCTCGCCGTTGCGGGCCATCTCGGTGAGGTCCCGGCTGACCTGGTCCAAGACCGGGGTGCGGCTGTCGCCCTGTGGGCCGCCGGGACCTCCGGGACCGCCGCCGGCCGCGGCCCCGGCCATACCGGGACCGCCGGGCTGCGCGCCCCGCTGCTGGAGGAGGCGCAGGATCTCGCGCCGCAGCGCCTCGCCGTCGCCGGCCCCGTGCTGCTGGAGTATGCGGTAGGCGTTGCCGTCGCCCTCGCCGAGCAACCCGAGCAACAGGTGCTCGCTGCCGACCTGCCCCGCGTCCATCTGCCGCGCCGCGGTGAACGAGAGCTGCAACGCCCGCTTGGCGCTCGGCGTGAAGGTGTAGACCTGCTCGCCGGGGTCGCCCTTGAACTCCTGGAACTTGGCGCGCATCGCGTCAACGTCCGCCCCGGCCCGCCGCAACGCCTCCGTCGCTGTGTTGTCGCCGGTGACGATACCGGCCAGCAGGTGGTCGGTGCCGATGGCGTTGGCCCGCGTCGTGCCCGCCGAAGCCTCGCGGGCGCGCATGACGGCCCCCTGGGCATCCTGCGAGAGCGCGTCGAAGAGGCTCCCCGATCCCTGGCTCTGCTGCTGTATCAGGTTCTGTAACATCCCGAACGGGTCGGAGCCGCCGGAGCCGCTCCCGATCATGCCCAGCTCCCGCGCGCACTGGCCGCACAGGTAGGACGTGACCCGCTGCCCGCCCCGCTGCTGAAAGACCTGCACGCTCGCGGGCCGGACCCCACAGTTCTCACATATCATCCGCCAGAGACCTCCTGAAACTTTGACTCTACAAGACCCTCGTTCCCGAACCGGGTGGGCCGCAACAGCCTCAAATCTTAGTCTGTTACGCTCATATTTTATTACCGATCGGGGTTGTATCAAGAGCGGCGCTTTGGTGCCGGGCGTACGTGGTAAGTAGAGGGCGTAGTTTCAGAGAGTTGCGAGGAGGTTTCAGGATGGAAGAGCGAGGTCTGGTAGGTCTCACGGCGCGGACGGCCGGGGGCGCGGAGGTCGGACGCATCTCGGAGGTGCTGGCGGACGAGGAGAGCGGCGAGGTTACGCACGTCGTGGTCGAGCGGGAGGGGGAGCGGTTCGAGGTCCCCCTCTCGTCCATCTCGCTGGACCCGGGGGCAGACTTCGCCACCTTCCAAGCCGACCGGGCGGACGAGGAGCCTGGAGACCACATTGGGAACGCGGTGAAGCCGGGGGAGTACGCGCCGGCGGAATCGGCGGCCGAGGACCGGCGGCACGAGGGCCAGCTGGTCACTGGGCCCGAGAGCGAGGAGGAGGCCCAGGCCGCGGAGGACCTGGTCCGGGAGGACTGGGAGGACGAGACGCACACACCGGTGGACTCCGGCTACCCGCGCACCGACGCCTACGTGGACCCGGAGACGGGCGAAGTGGAGGTGGACCCGGCGATGAACGAGGGCGCGGGGCTTGGGGACGACGTGGGGCGGCTCCTGGACGGCACGGGCCTGGAGGCCCGCTCGGTAGAGGACGGGGTCGTGGCGCTCACCGGCTCGGCGGCGCGCCAGGAAGACCTGGGGGCGGCCATCGAGGAGCTCATGGGCCTCGACGGCGTGCTGGAGGTGGACGCCTCGGAGGTAGAGGTGGGTGGCTAGGCCCTTCGGGCACCCTACTGGGCCAGGGCGCAGCCGTCTTTGCGCGCGTCGCTGCCGCAGGCCCGGACGCCGTTCTCCAGGAGGCGGATGAGCTGCGCCCCGCCGGTAGGTATCGCGTAGTTCGGGCCGACCTCGACGCGGTGGCCCAGATCGCGCAGGCGTTTTATGGTGGTATCGGGGAGGCGGGCTTCGAGGAGTAGGGTGTCCTCGTGGTGGAAGTGGCGGGGATGGTCCACGGCCTCCTGGGGGCTCATGCCGTAGTCGAGGAGGTTGGCGAGTAGCTGGGCGTGGCCCTGGGGCTGCATGGGGCCGCCCATCACGCCGAAGGCGGCCCAGAGCGCGCCGTCAGCGGGGCTGGTGGCGAGGCCGGGGATAATGGTGTGCAGCGGGCGCTTGCCGGGGGCGAGGGCGTTCGGATGGCCCTCCGCGAGCCGGAAAGAGCGGCCCCGGTTCTGGAGGCAGACGCCGGTTCCGGCGGCGACCACGCCGCTACCGAAGCCCATGAACAGGCTGTTGATAAACGAGCAGCCGTTGCCCTCGGCGTCAACGGCGCACAGGTAGGTGGTGTCGTCGCCGAGTGCCGGGGATGCGGAAGCGGCAGCCCTGGAGGTCGAGATCTCCCGCCGCAGCCCGGCGGCGTACTCCCCGGAGAGCATCTCCCGGGTCGGCACGTCGCCGAACTCCGGGTCGCCGACCTTCTCGTGGAGATCCCGGAAGGCGAGCTTCTTGGCCTCGGCCTCCAGGTGGATGCGCTCCGCGCCCCGGGGGTCGAGGGAGGCCAGCTCAAAGCCTCCGAGTATGTTCAGCATCTGGAGGGCGGCGACGCCCTGCCCGGGCGGCGGTATCTCGTAGACCCGGACGCCCCGGTAATCGGTGGAGATCGGCTCTACCCAGCTCGACTCGTGGGCGGCCAGGTCTTCTTCCGAGAGGTATCCTCCGGCCTCCTGCGCGGCGGCGGCGAAGCTCCGGGCGGTCTCGCCGGTGTAGAAGGCGTCGGCGCCGCTTTCGGCTACGGCGGCGAGCGTGCGGGCCAGGTCCGGCTGGCGGAAGACCTCTCCGGGCCGCGGCGGGCGCCCGTCCGGCAGAAACGTCTCTGTGGCGGCTTCGTTTTGCCGCAGGACCCGCTCGTTGATCTCCCAATAGCGGGCGACGACCTCGGAGACGGGATATCCTTCGTCGGCGAGTTCGTAGGCTGGCTCCAGGAGCTGGGCCAGCGGACGGCGGCCGAGCGTCGCGGCGGCGTCCTCCCAGAGCCGGACGGCGCCGGGCACGGTCACCGGAAGGCCGCCGCGATCGGGGACCTCCTGTATACCCCGTCCGCGCAACTTCTCTATGGTGGCGGCGCGAGGGGCGCGGCCGGAGCCGTTGGCGCCGGCCACCCGGCCCGAGGCGGCCTCGTAGAACAGCAGGAAGGCGTCGCCGCCCATGCCGGTCGCCATCGGGGCGAGGACGGCCATGCCGGCGGCCATCGCCACGCAGGCGTCGGCGGCGTTCCCGCCGGCGTCCAGGACGCGGATGCCGGCCAGGGCCGCGTCGGGGTGCTCGCAGACGACCGCCCCCCGGCGCCCGAACACCGTCGAACGGCCGCCCAAGTCTGGCCGCTGGGCTCTCTCGGATCTCACCTCTCCCCCTCTCCGCGTCTGTATCCCGCGTTATTCCGCGTGCGAACTCTTACAGTTTATATTCTTTGCCGGCGGGTATATTGCCCCTGTAATCTCTGTCTATAGAGGAGGCGGTTCATGGGCAAGGAAGTCTATGTGGTAGGTACGCTGGTCTCGATAGTGCTCTCGCTGGTGCTTTTCCTACGGGGCAATAGGAGCGAGGGCATATTCGTCGGCCTCTGGGCTCCGACCATCCTGAACCTGGGCCAGACGCTGCTGGAAGACGACTAGACCCTACCGAACTCGCGGAGCAGGTCCGCGAGCCTTACACGCTTCACTATCGGGCGGCCGTGCGGGCAAACTTCTTTGAACTCGCACGCCGCCCAGTCGTTTAGCAGAACCTCCAACGCTTCCCGCGGCATCTCTTCCCCGAACTTTGTCGAACCCTTGCAGGCGAGGGCTTTCGCGAGGTCCTCGCCGCCCGCGAGCGCCCCGACCGCCGCCTCCAGCGCGGCCCCGGGGTCCGTGACGGTCTCCGGGACCTCCAGCAGCCGCACCGCGTCGCCCCCGAAAGGCTCGACCACGAAGCCCAGCCTCGATAGCTCGTCCTCGAAGCCCCAGACCTCCGGGGCCAGGTCCTCCGGCAGCCGGGCCACGACCGGACGGGGTAGCTCTACGGGCGTGCTCGCCGGGTTCTCCGACAGCCGCTCGTAGAGGACGCGCTCGTGGGCGCCGTGCTGGTCGAGGATGATCAGGTCTTCCCCCTCCTGGGCCAGGATGCAGCGGCCCGCGAACTGCCCGACGAGCTTTAGCTCCGCCGGCGTGTCCTCCGGCCCGGCCCCGCCGCCCGGCTCCCGCGCCGGGGAGAGCGCGTTCCGTATGGTCCCGACGACGAGCGGGTAGGCCGAGCGCCCGCCGCGCAGCCGCACCGCGCTCTTGGCCGGGTGGACGTTCACGTCAACCTCGCCGGGGCCAAGCTCCAGCCGCAGGAACGCCGCCGGATGGCGGCCCCTGGGCAGCAGGTCCGCGTAGGCCTTGGCGACCGCCGGGGCGAACGAGTCCGGCTCGACGACCCGGCCGTTCACCGTTACGTGCAGGTAGCGGCGGGTCGGGAAGCTGACCGAGAGCGGGCTGACGAAACCCCAGACTAGCGGATCCTCCAGCGGCACCAGCCGACGCGCCAGCGGGAGCCCGTGGGCCTGGGCGAGCCGCTCCCGAAGGTCCGCCGCCGCGGGCAACGCCAGAGCCCGCCGCCCGTCCGAGCGCAGGTAGAATCCCACCTCCGGGCGGCTGAGGGCTAGAGACCGGACCACCGACACGACGGCGTTCGTCTCGGCCCGCACGGTCCCCAGAAATCCCCGGCGCACCGGGAGGTTCAGGAATAGGTCGCGCGCCTCGGCCGTGGTGCCCGGCGGGTGGGCGGCGGGCAGGGTTTCAAACCGTTCGCCGCAGCGCACCCGCACCCGGCAGCCGGTCCTCGAACCGCGCTCGCGGGTGGTGAGCGTAAGGGAAGAGACGGAGCCGATGGCGTGCAGGGCCTCGCCCCGGAAGCCCAGAGAAAGCACGCGGGCCAGGTCGTCGGCGCTCGCTATCTTGCTGGTGGCGTGCTCCCCGACCGCGCGCGCGGCGTCCTCGGGGGACATCCCGGAGCCGTCGTCGCGGACCCGGACCAGGGAGACCCCACCGCCCTCGATCTCGACCTCCACCCGTGAAGCCCCGGCGTCCAACGAGTTCTCGACCAGCTCCTTCACGGCGGAGGCCGGACGCTCTACGACCTCCCCGGCGGCGATCCGGTGCGCCACCTCCGGCGGGAGGACCCGGACCCTTCTTCCGAAGCCCCCGTAGTCTTCCGGCGCTTCGGCCAGCAGGGACGGGAACAACCCCGAAACCCTGTATTCCGGACGCCGCACACCATCAAAACCCAGCCTCATGCCCCCATTGTTCCACAGCCGGAAGGCCCGAGGCCAGTAAAGAACGGAAAACAAGAGGGGGCGGGCAGGCGACGCCCCCTCAGAAGAGGTTTACACGTCCGCGGCTAAGCGCGTCGAAGAACCCTGACGTACGCTATCCCGGCAAGCCCCACGGCCAGCAAGACGGCGCCGAGCATCACCGGCGACACGCCACCGGTATCGGGAAGATCGTCGTGGTCGGCATGCTCGTGGTCGGCGTGGTCGTGGTCATGGTCGTGGTCATGGTCGTGGTCGGCGTGGTCGTGGTCGTGGGCTGCGTGGTCGTGGTCATGGTCATGGTCGTGGTCGTTCGCCAGCGCGGCCGGCGCGGAAAGCGCCATAACCATCATAGCCAACAAGGCCAGAAAGAGCATCCGCTTCAAAAGCTACCTCCTTGATCTGCTTTCTACGGCACGTACGGGAGAGGCCGCCTGCTCACCCCTCCCGGACGAGATTTAACAATAACACAATATCATTAATGGTTTGTAGAAGTTTCTCAAGAGATTCGTTCCACGGCCCCCGAACGCGAGCCATATAGTCCACCGGAGGCTGTCCTGGAGGCCCTCCTGTTCTGCGGTCGGAGGCTTCTCCCTACCGGCCAGGTTTCTATCCCGAAACGCCCGCGCCGGCTATCAGCCGGTAAAGTCCTTGACACCCTCGGCTTCGAGGCGCGCCAGGATCTCTCCGGCCCGCTCCGTTACCCGGTGGGGCAGCCCGGCGAGTTTGGCGACGTGGACGCCGTAGGAGGAGGACTCGGCCCCCGCCTCGATGCGGTGGAGAAAGACGATCTCGCCGCCCACCTCGTCCACGGCGGCCTTGTAGTTGCGGCAGCCGGGGAGCACGTCCGCCAGCCGCGTCAGCTCGTGGTAGTGGGTGGCGAAGAGCGTCAGGGCCTGCACGTCGTCGTGGAGGTACTCGGCGATGGCCCACGCCAGGCTCATCCCGTCGTAGGTCGAGGTCCCACGCCCCACCTCGTCCAGGATGACGAGCGACCGCTCCGTGGCGCTGTTCAGGATGCTCGCCGCCTCGGTCATCTCGACCATAAAAGTGGACTCCCCGCTCGCGAGCCGGTCCTCGGCCCCGACCCGGGTGAAGATGCGGTCCACGACGCCTAAAGAAGCCTCGTCGGCGGGGACGTAGGAGCCGGTCTGGGCCAAGAGGACTACGAGGGCGACCTGCCGGAGGTAGACGGACTTCCCGGCCATGTTGGGGCCGGTGATGATCTGGAGCCGCGAGTCCCCGTCTACCTCCGCGTCGTTGGGCACGAACGGGGTCTCCAGGTTGTGCTCGACTACGGGATGCCGTCCGCCGGTGATACGCAGGCCCCGCTCCCCGGTCACGGCGGGCCGGCAGTAGCGTAGCTCGGTGGCGGCGGCGGCGAGGGCGGCGGCCACGTCCACGACGGCGACGGCGCGGGCGACGCGCTGGAGGTCGGGGGCGGCCTCTTTGACGGCGGCCCGGATCTCCCCGAGTATCTGGTGCTCCAGCCGCTCGACCTCGTCGCGGGCGGTGAGCATCCGGGACTCGTGCTCCTTTAGCTCCGTGGTGACATAGCGGGCGTTGTGCTTGAGCGCCTTGCGGTGCTGGTAGTGCTCTGGGACCGAGGCTGTCTCCCGGCCCGCCACCTCGATAAAGTACCCCTCGCCGTCCCGGTAGCCGACCTTGAGGGTCTTGAGGCCGGTTTTGAGGCGCTGCTCGGCCTCGAAGCGGGTCAGCCACTCGTGGGCGCCGTCGCGGAACCCGCGGGCCTCGTCCAGCTCCGTGGAGTAGCCGGCGCGGATGATCTCACCCTCCTCCTCGCTTATGGCCGCTGATATAAGCTCCCGCACCCCCGGCGGCTCCTCCATCGCCCCGAGCACCCGCGAGAGCAGCGAGCTGCGCCCGGCGGCCGGCGCCAGCGACACCTTCAGCGGGCCGATGGCTTCCAGAGCACCTTTTAGAGAAAGCAGGTCGTTCGGCGAGGCCGAGAGGCGCACGATGCGGGTGGCGATGCGCTCGACGTCCGGGATGAGGCCCAGCACGTAGCGGGTTTCCTCCCGGAGCATGTAGTCGGCGGCGAAGGCGTCCACCGCCGAGAGCCGCTGCTCGATGCGGTCCACCTCCAGCAGCGGGCGCTCCAGCCAGCGCCGCAGGGCGCGCTGGCCCATCGGGGTGCGGGTGCGGTCTATCGTGGAGATCAGCTCTTCCAGGCCCAGGTTGCGGCGGGTGGCGGCGTCGAGGACCATCGCGGAGCCCGGGCTGTAGGGCCGGAAAGAGACGACCTGCTCCGGCGGGCTCCCGCCGCGCAGGCTGGAGAGGTACTGGATCAGGGCCCCGGCCGCCCCCACGAGCGCGCCCCGCCCGTCGAGCCCGAAGCCTTTGAGGTTCGATACCCCGAAGTGCCGCAAGAGGGACTGCTCTCCGGCGGAGGGCTCGAACGTCCAGCGCGGGGCCGGGCTGAACTTGGCCTGTATCCTGGGCAGGTTCTCCGCCAGCGTCCGCTCGGGCACCACCAGCTCCCGCGGCGACCAGCGCTCCAGCTCGGCGGCGACCTCCTCTTCGGAGACCTCGGCACCGGTAAACTCGCCGGTCGAGGCTTCGACCACGGCGATACCCGCCGTCCCGTCCCGGACGACGACGGCGGCCAGGTAGTTCGCCCGCCCGGCGGCGAGGACGTTGTCCTCGATCACGGTGCCGGGCGTGAGAACCTGGGAGATCTCGCGCGTAAACTGCTTCGGCTTTGTCGGGTGGGGCCGCTGGTCGGCGACGGCGACGGAGTACCCTTTCCTCAGAAGCGTCGCCAGGTGCTCTTGGAGGGCGTGTCCCGGGACGCCGGCGAGCGGAACCCGGCCTTCGCCGGCGGCCTCGCGGCTCGTCAACCGGATCGAGAGGGCCTGCGAGATCCTCTTGGCGTCCTCCTCGAACGTCTCGAAAAAGGTGCCGACCTGGTAGAAGAGGATCGTCTCCGGCGGAAGCTGCGCCTTCAGCTCTGCGTAACGTCCCAGCATGGCGCTATTCTACGGCGAGAGCGGTGTCCCGTCAGCGGCTATTTGCTCCCGCGGGTCTTGTAGAGGGAGGCTAGGATCGAGGTCGTGACTACGATGGCTATGAACGGCAGCGAGATCCAGATCGGCACCTTGGCGTCGAAGAAGCCGGAGTAGAAGAACTTACCGCCCACGAAGACGAGGACTATCGCGAGGCCGACGCTCAAGTAGACAAAGCGGTCCATCAGACCGGCCAGCATGAAGTACAGGGGCCGCAGGCCGAGCACCGCGAAGGCGTTGGCGCTCCACACGATGAACGCGCTGGAGGTGATGGCGAAGATCGCCGGGATGGAGTCCACCGCGAAGACCACGTCCGTTGTGCCGATAACGATGATAACCGCGAAGAGCGGCGTCGCCAGCAGCTTGCCGCTGTTGCGGACGAAGAAGTTGTTGCCCTGGAAGTCATCGGTCATAGGAACAAGCCGCCGCACGAGGCGCAGCACCGGGTTGCGCTCGGGATGAACCTCGGCGTCGTTGTGAAGCGCTATGCGGATGCCGGTGTAGACGAGGAAAGCCCCGAAGACGTAGACGACCCACTCGTAACGGTTCAGCAGCCCCGCCCCGACGGCGATAAACACGCCGCGCAGCACCAGCGCCCCGACGATCCCCCAGAACAGAACCCGGTACTGATAGCGAGACGGCACGGCGAAGTAGGCGAAGATCAGGGCGAACACGAACACGTTGTCCACCGAGAGGCTCTTCTCGACTATGTAGCCGGTAAAGTACTCGGCGCCCCGGGTAGGCCCGGCCACGAGCAGCACCACCACCCCGAAAAGCAGGGCGAGCCCGATCCATACCGCGCTCAGCATGGTCGCCTGCCGGAAGGTGATCTCGCGCGACCCCCGCCCGAGCAGCATCAGGTCCACGACGAGCAGAAAGACGATCAGGGACGTAAACCCGACCCAAGCCCAGAGCGGGAACTCCGTCACGAAGTCCTCCTCAAACACCACACTGGTAGATCGACCCTCGCACCTGACACGACCATCTCCTCTCTGCCCGGCCCCGGAACGCGAAAAGCGAGCCCACCGCGGCCAAACTGCCTCTCGATGGTCTCGCTCGATGCGCCGTAGCGCCGGTGATCGGCCGGGGGATATACCCCGGGCTGACGGCCGATACCCCCGCCTTTCCGGCGGGCGGCTACTCCCCAGTCCGCATGATTATATCCGCGTTCCGGCAGAACGTCGCAAATATCCCCTCCGGGCCTTTCTGGACGACGGCCGCTCCCCCGGCTAACATCCACCCATGCCCGCACGCAGAGACCCCGCCCAACGGACGAGATGGACGACGTAGATGCCAGGATCTCGAAGCTCTTTCTGGCCCACGCGCTCGTGGGCGCGGGCCTCAACCTCGCGTACTCCGTCCGCGCCCACGGCCCGGTCCGCGCCGCGGCCTTCTTCGCGCTTTCTACCGGGGGCCCCGCTATCGGGGAGCTTCTGGTAACGGGTCCCCTCGGGCTCCTGCGCCACCGCACCCGGCCCCGGGTGACGGGCGTGCCCCCGGCCGTCCTGCTGCTCTGGTACAACGTGATCTACGGTTCGTACTGCGCCGCGGACCGCGCCCTGTCGAAGCTTTCTCTGGGCGAAGCGGCCCGCCGTGAGGCCCTGGCACCGGGCGCCGCGCTGGCCGCCACGAGCCTGGACCTCGCCCTGGACCCTTTCGGGCTCGACGCCGGGCTCTGGGAGTGGAACGCGGACGGGGCCTACGCCCCGGAGGTGACGGGCGCCAACGGCCGTCACGGCGTGCCGCTTCTGAACTACTGGGGGTGGCTGGTCGTGGTCATGGGCGTCGTGCTGGCCTACGAGCGTCTTTTTCCGGATGGCGGGCGCGGGGGCCGCGCGCCGGCGCTCCTCTTGCTGCCGTACTACCTGGTCGCGGCCGGGTGGGCGCTAAAAAAGCGCCGGGGCCGGTTTCTGGTCTACTCGGCGCTGTTTCCCGCCGCGCTGTACCTGGCCCTCGGGGACGGAGAATGAGCCGCCCCCGGGTGATCCTGGACGTAGACCCCGGCCACGACGACGCGGTGGCCCTGATGATGGCTTGCGGGGCCGAACAGCGGGAGGAGCTGGAGCTCCTCGGCGTCACCACCGTCGCCGGCAACGCGACGCTGGAGAAGACCACCCGCAACGCCCTCCGGGTGCTCTCCCTGGCCGGCCGCCCGGACGTGCCGGTCGCCGCCGGGGCTGCGGCCCCCCTCGTCCGGCCGCTCCACACCGCCGAGGACATCCACGGCGAGAGCGGGCTGGACGGACCGGAGATCCCCGAGGCCGTCTCCGGTCGCGACGAACGCGCCGCGGTCGCTTTCATGGCCGACGCGCTCCGCGAAGCCCCCGGCCCCGTCACGCTGGTCCCCACGGGCCCGCTCACGAACGTCGCCGCCTTTCTCCGCTCCCACCCGGGCCTCAAGAAAAAGATCAGCCACGTCTCTCTCATGGGCGGCAGCGTCGGATTGGGCAACACCACGCCCGCCGCCGAGTTCAACATCTACGTGGACCCGGAGGCGGCCCGCCAGGTGTTCGAGTCCGGTTTGCCGGTCACCATGAGCGGCCTGGACGTTACCCACCAGGCCGGCGCGGGGACCGCGGAAAGAGAGCGGCTGCGCGCCCTGGGCGAGGTGGGAGAGACGGTCGCCGGGTTTTTGGATTTCTTCGCGGAGACCTACGAGAGCGTCTTCGGCTTCGACGCCCCGCCGCTGCACGATCCGGTGGCGCTCGCGGCGGTACTGGAGCCGGAGTTGGTGGAGGTTCGATCCATGCGGGTAGACGTGGAGTGCGAGAGCACGCTCACCCGCGGCGAGACCGTCTGCGACCTCTACGGGGTTACGGGAAAGCCGGCCAACGCCGAGGTCGCCCTGAAGCTGGACCGGGAAGGCTTTTTCGAGCTGCTGTACCGGACCCTGGAAGGCCTCCGGGGTTGAGGCTACTCCGTCGAGGGCCGCTCGCGCTCCGGCATTCGAGAGCGCCGCGGTGACGCCGGCTCGGGGAGCTTGGGGAAAGGGACCTCGCTGACCATCAGCACGCTCACGAGAAGCGCGGACGCCAGGGCGACGACCGGGGGTGGACCCAGGGCGGATAGCACCACGAGCACTACTCCCGCGGGGGGTATAGGAAGCCCGACGAAGCGCTCGCTCCTCTGGACCAGAGGAAAGCGGGCGAGCCGCAGGGCGCCGCACACGACGTAAACAAAGCAGACGGCGGCCCCCACGACCGGCGAGTTCTGGAACAGAGCCAGGTAGAGGACGGCGGCCGGGACTACGCCGAAGGAGACCATGTCCGCCAGCGAGTCCAGGTTGCGGCCGAACTCGCCGTCGACGCCTCTCCTGCGGGCCACCGCGCCGTCGAGCAGGTCCAGGGCCGCGGCGAAAAGCACGAGGCCCGCAGCCCAGACAAACCTTCCCTGGAGGGCCAGGATCAGGGCCGCAAAGCCCGCCGCCAGGTTGCCGCAGGTAATAAACGTGGGGAGCAGCGGGACTTTCAAATCAGGCGTCGCTCCGGCGATGGGCACGGTTGCGGGTACGGTAGCGGGCCAGCGGCGTGAGCCCGGCCCGGACGCGTGAGCCGGGGAAGACCAGAACCTCGACCTCTTCTAGCGGCAGCAACACGTCAGTGCGGGAGCCGAAGTGGATCAGGCCGACCCTCTGACCCGCTTCCACCTCTTCGCCGACCTCGACCCAGGAGGAGATGCGGCGGGCTATTGCGCCGGACTTCTGCACGAGGACCACCGGGCCTCGCCGCCCCTCCAGCAGCACCCGGTTGCGATAGTTCGACTCCGAGCCCCCGAAGAGGGCCGGGACGTACCCGCCGTCTACTTTCTCCGCGGCCGCGATCCGGCCGGCGACGGGGCTCCGGTTGACGTGGACGTTGTGCAGCGAGAGAAAGGTGCTGACGCGCGCCGCCCGGCCCCCGGAGATCCACGGCTCCTCTACCTCGTCCACCTCTCGCACCACCCCGTCGGCGGCGGCGTATACCACGTCCGGCTCCGGCTCCAGGGAGCGCTCGGGGTCCCGGAAGAACAGGAGCACCGCGCCGGCGGCTCCGAGAGACAGCCAACCGGCCCGCCGCAGGCCGGCCCCTCCGGCGAACACGCTGGCGAGCAGAAAAAGGAGCCCGGCCGCCAGGGGCCACGCTACGTACCGGCGGGCCACCGCCCAGCTCCGGCGGGTCACGAGCCACCCCCGTCCCGCGGGTCCTCGCAGGCGTAGAGAAAAGCGGGGGGCAGGTTGAGCGGCGAGACGCGCCGCCGCACGCGGGAGAACCGGCGGCGCAGGTGCGGCAGCACGGCGGGCGAGTACTGGAGCACCAGCACCACGCCCCCCGGCGCGAGTACCCGGCACGCCAGGTCCAGGACGCCGTCGCGGACGCCGGGCGGAAGAGTGGTAAACGGGAGGCTGGAGACGATCACGTCGGCCTTTCCGCCCTCCATATAGGCTTCGGCGTTCTCGGCCGAGTCGCAGATCACCCGCAGGCGCGGGTCCCGGAGCTTCTCTTCTACGGACGAAGCCAGCCCCGGGTCCACCTCGAAGGCCAGGAGCCTCGCGTCCGGGGGGATACGGCCCAGGATCCCCTGCGTGTAGACCCCCGTGCCGGCGCCGAACTCGAGTACGCGGCGGGCGCCGGAGAGGTCCGCCATGTCCAGCAGATCCCGCACGGCCCGGCGGGAGGTCGGCCACACGGCCCCGACCTCCCGCGGGCGGGCCAACATGGAGCGCAAGAACAGCGCCCGGCGGGTGAGGTCCTCCCGCAGCCCACCTTCTCCGCTGCCTGACAAGCAGGTTCCTTTCCGACGCGAACAAAATTCGGCCCGGTTCTCGCCGCTGGCAACACGCTGGCAACACGCCAGCAGCTCGCGGGCAACTCTACCCCGCACGCCCACTCTACGCTGTAAAAGGGTTCGTGTCAGGCGGAACGGACCCCTCGTGTAACCTTTCGCTGCCCCGGGAACGCCCCGAACGTAGAATCTCTGGCGTGTTCTATCGGACGACAGCGGAGCCCCTCGGGGACCACGCGCTCGTCATCGGGGCCGGCATGGCCGGGCTCCTGGCGGCGCGGGTTCTCTCAGGCTTTTTCGGGCGGGTGACGGTCGTGGACCGCGACCGGCTCCCCGAGGGGCCGGAGCCCCGCAAGGGCGTGCCCCAGGGGCGGCACCTGCACAGCCTCGCCGTCCGGGGCTCGGAGCTGCTGGAGGGTTTCTTTCCCGGCCTCGACCGGGAGCTGGCGGAAGCCGGCTGCCCGGCCGTGGACCAGGCGTGGGACACCATAACCGAGACACCCGCCGGGCGTCTGCCCCGCTTCCGTTCCGGCATCGTGATGCGCGCCGTGAGCCGGGAACTGCTGGAGTGGCGCGTCCGGCGGCGCCTGCTGGGAGACCCGAAGGTCCGCTTCGTTTCGGGCCACGAGGCCACGGGCTTTCTCTACGACAAGTCCACCGGCCAGCTAACGGGGATGCGGACGCGGGTCCGGGGTAGGCCGGCGCCGGGAGAGGACCAGAGAAGAGATTTCACGGCCGACCTTGTGGTGGACGCGGGCGGCCAGAGTTCCCGGACGCCCCGGTGGCTGACGGAGCTGGGCCTGGAGGCGCCCCGGGAGACGGTGGTGGACGCCGGGCTCGGCTACGCCACGCGGTGGTACCGGGTACCGGAGGGGTTCGCGGAGGACTGGAAGAGCCTCGCGGTGCTGCCGAGCTGGCCGGAGGCGCCCCGGGGCGGGTCGCTGCGGCGGGTGGAGGGCGGCCTGTGGACGGTGGTCATGATCGGCATCGGGGAGGACGACCAACCCCCGAACGACGCCGCGGCTTTCCCGGCGTTCGCCCGCAGCCTGCCGAGCCCGATCATCGCCGACGCCATAGAGGAGGCCGAGCCCGTCTCGCCGGCCTACGGCTACCGCCGCACGGCCAACCGTCGCCGACACTACGAGAAGGTCACCGGGCTGCCGAATAACCTCCTGGTCCTCGGGGACGCCGCCTGCGTGATGAACCCCTCCTACGGCCAGGGCATGACGGTCGCCGCGGTCTCGGCGTCTGCCCTCGATGGGTGCCTCCGCCGGCAACAGCGGCGACGCCGGGGCACGGCCGGGCTGGGACGGCGGTTCCACCGCCGGCAGGCGCGGGCCATAGCCCCAAGCTGGACGGCGACGGTGTCCAGCGACGCCCAGTGGGCGGCCGGGAGCGTGGAGGGCCTGGGGCTCGCCCGGCGGTTCCTGCACCGCGTCTCGGGGGAAGTAATGCGGCTCGCGGCCGAGGACCCGGAGGTGGCCCGGACCCTGCTGGAGGTAAAGAACCTGCTCGAGCCACCCCGAGCCCTGCTGCGCCCGCGCGTCCTGCTCCCGGCCCTGCGGCGAACGGCGTCCCGCCGGTAGAGAACCCGGCCGGGCGGGTATAGAAGCTACCCGCTGTCTCCGCGAGAAAGGAACCCATGCTATTCGACGGCTGGATGGCGTTGGGACGCACGGCGGTGGTGGGCGTGCTCGCCTACCTGGCGCTGGTGTTCATGCTCCGGGTGTCGGGCAAGCGCACGCTCTCCAAGATGAACTCCTTCGACTTCATCGTCACTGTGGCCCTGGGCTCCACGCTGGCGACGGTGCTGCTCTCCAGCGACGTCTCCCTCGCCCGCGGGGTGCTGGCGTTTGCGGTCTTGATCTTTTTACAGCTCGCGGTAACCTGGCTGTCGGTGCGCTCGCCGGCCGTGCGCTCGCTGGTCAAGGCCGAGCCGACCCTGCTCGTCCACAAGGGAGAGCTCCTGCGCGGGGCTATGAAGCGGGAGCGGGTGACCGAGGACGAGGTGCTGGCGGCCCTGCGCTCTCAGGGCGTGGCCGCCGTCGAAGACGTCGAATCGGTGGTGCTGGAGACCGAGAGCAGCTTCAGCGTGGTAATGAAACCTTCCGGTGACTCATACTCTTCCCTCGGCAACGTCTCCGGCCTGGGAGGGTAGGCGCGGCGGGAAAGAGAGGCTTTGCATGACACGAAAAACCTACGCTAAACGGTGCAACCCGTGATGCCGCGCCGCGCCGCGGCACCGGTAGAGATGTACCGGGGCTGGCTGGACCACAGCCGTTCCGTGACCCAGCGGTGGGCCCGCGGTACGTTCGAGGCGCAGCGGATACTGGCTACCGCCGCCCGGCGTGCCCGGCAGGACGCGTGGGAGGCGGCGTCCGGGAATTCCGGTCCGGCAGGTTCCGCTTATCTGACGCGGCTCGGGGATCTCTACCGTTCCCAGGCCTTTCTCTGGGCGGCGGCGGGCTTTACAGCGGGGGAGCGCCTGGGGCGGGCCGCGCCGGGCGCCGCACCCGAATGGCTGCCGCGGGCGGCGGTTATCGGGACGGTTACGGCGGACCTCTACCTGGGGTACGCCACGCTGCGCGAGCGGTCACGGTGGGCCCCGGGGCTCGTCGAGGAGTTGGACCGGGGCTTGCAGCACCGGCGCGGGGCAGGACGGGTGCTGGACGCCGCGGCGGCTCTGGGCGGAGCCCTGATCAAAGCCGCCCAGTTCGCCTCTACCCGGCCGGACCTGCTCCCCACCGACTACACCAGCACCCTCTCCGCCCTCCAGGACCGCGTCCCGCCCCAGCCGTGGTCGGTGATGGAGCCGGCTATCGCCCGCGAGCTGGGCCGGCCCATAGACGAGGTGTTCGACCGCGTAGACCCCGAGCCCGTAGCCGCCGCCTCCATCGCCCAGGTCCACCGAGCCCGGCTCGCGAACGGCCGGGAGGTCGCCGTCAAGGTCCAGTACCCGCACGTTGCGGACACCATAGAGGCCGACCTCTCGGCGCTGGAGCGGACCTTCGCCGCCCTCGCCGCCGTGGAGCCCTCGGTGCGCCTGCAACCCATCGCCGACTACCTGCGCTGGACGCTCCCGCTGGAGCTGGACTTCCGCCGGGAGGCGGAAGCCCTCGCGGAGCTGCGGTCCGCGCTGGAGGACTGGAGAGACGTGGTCGTCCCCGGCGTGGTGGAGGGGCTCACGACCGGGCGCCTGATCGTCATGGACTACGTGGAGGGGATCAAGGTCACCGACCGCGACGCGATGCTCGCCGCTGGCATAGAACCCCGGAAGGTGGCCCGGCTGCTCAACGACGTCTACGCGGACCAGATGTTTGTCCGGCGCGTGCTCCACGCCGACCCGCACCCCGGCAACATACTCGTCCAGCCCGGCCCGAAGCTCGCGCTCCTAGACCACGGCCTCACCACGGGCCTGGAGCCGGACTTCGTGGGCTCGCTCGCCCGCCTCGTGCGGGCGCTACGCGGCGGAGACCTGGAGGAGATCACGGCCTCCCTCCGGGGTTCGGGCCTGCCCGTAGACGAGGACACGGACCTCGACACCCTGCTCGGCGTGGTCGGCGTCCTGCTCGGCGCGGAGGGTACGTCCGACGACGAGAGCGATAACGGGACCAGCGGTGAGGCCCTCGACCTCGCGGACTTCGGGCGGCGGCTGGGCGCGAGCGTCGGGGACGTGCCGCCGAAGCTGCTCCTCGTGGGCCGGGCCATCGGGTTGCTCGACGGCATCACCCGCCAGCTCGACCCGGAGCTGGACTCCCTGGAGGTGGTGGGCCGCTACACCGGCGAGCCCGAAACGCCGTAGCCTCCGGGTATCGCCGCGTCGTACACTTACCCGGACCGACAACCGCGCAAAGGAGACCGATGACCGACCTGCCCCAGACAGGACAGCAACTGCCCGACGTGGAGTTCGTGACCGAGAGCGGCGAGAAGCTCCGCGGCGCGGAGCTGGCCGGGCAGAAGACCGTCCTCTACTTCTACCCCAAGGACGACACGCCCGGCTGCACCATCGAGGCCTGCGCGTTCCGCGACCGGATGCCAGACTACGAGGCGGCGGGCATAAAGGTCTACGGGGTCTCCCTCGACCCCCCCGAGTCACACCGCAGGTTCCGCGAGAAGTACGGCCTCAACTTCCCGCTTCTCACCGACGAGGGCGGCCGCGCCTCCGAAAAGCTCGGTGTTCTGCGCGACGGCGGGGAGAAGGCCCGGCGCGTCACCTTCCTGCTGGACCCGGAAGGCAGGGTCTCCCGCATCTACCCCGAGGTCTCCCCCGAGACCCACGCCGACGAGATCCTGGGGGACGCCGACCGGCTCTAAAAGGTTGACCAGAAAGCATCATGCCCGGGTAGACCCGGACTTGTACTCGACCGGTTCTGCCTACCCCTGGACGTACCCCACTGCCACGGTTGCCGCTCTCCTCTATCGTGCCAGCGCGTGGTACTCCTCGTTGGGGATCATGCCGCACGCCAGCGACATGCGGTTGGTGAAATTGTACATGGCGGCTATCTCCACCACGTCCCACACTTCCTGCTCGGTCAGGCCGTGCTCGCGCAGGCGGGTGAGGTCCTCTGGGACACAGTCGAGAGGGTTCTCGGTTACCTTCGTGGCGTAGTCGAGGATGGCGGTGCGGCGCTCGTCGAGGCCGGCACGCCGGTAGTCGAGCGTGATGCGGTCCGCCAGGATGGGGTCGCCCAGGGCCTCGCGCAAGGCGGCGCCGTGGGCGACCAGGCAGTAGAGGCAACCGTTCGCCATCGAGACGGCGACCGCGATCATCTCCCGCTCGGCCGCGTCCAGGTTCTCGGTGGGCTCGTGGAGCTGCTTGTAGTGGTTGAACCACGCGCTCAGGCGCTCGGGCCGGTAGCTGTAGGCCCGGAAGACGTTGGGCACGAAGCCGACCGCCTCCCGGGCCTTCGCGAAGAGGCCGCGGAGGCCCTCGGGCAACTCTTCCTCTTCGGGGACCGGGAACCAACTCACGGGGACGGCGCTCCCCTTGCCCGAGATGTGCTCTACGTCGGCCACGCCGGCGCTAGCTCTCCAGAGAGGCGTTCACCTCTATCTCCACGTTGCCGCGCAGGGCGTTGGAGACGGGGCAGCCCTGCCCGGCCTCCCGGACAGCTTCCTCGAAAGAAGACTCATCCAGCCCGGGAACACGCCCGCGGATGGTCAACTCTACGGTCGCGATCTTCAGGCTCTCCATGTCGAACGTGCACACGGCGTTCACTTCGAGTTGCTCCGGCTCGCTGCCCATCTCGGCGAGAACGTTCGAGAGGGCCATGGAGTAGCACCCGGCGTGGGCGGCCGCGATCAACTCCTCCGGGCTGGTTTTCCCGTCGGAACGCTCCGTCCGCGAGGCCCAGGTTATAGGGGCCTGCTGCAGAGCCTCGCTGCTGTTCAGGTCGAGGGTTCCCGCGCCTCCCACCAGGTCTCCCTTCCAAACCACGTTGGCCCGTCGCTGTGCCTGCGCCATAAGGTTTCCTCCTGTTTAGCTCCGCAACATCCTACTCTACACGATCTCTGGTTCCGGCGGCGGCAAGGCCCTCCAACCGGCCTCGGCCGGTTCTAGCCCTCGCCCCGTAGCTCCCGGGCCCGGTCGATACCGGGGACGGTGATCCTGTACGTCGCCGGCTCGTCAGCGGCTTCTACGAGGTCCTGGTTTACGAGGTACCTGACCGCGACATCACAGCGGTTGGTCGTGGGATCTATACCAGCCTTGGGGGCCGCAGCCTCCACCTCCGTGCTCTCCGCGTTTCCGACGGGCACGGCTTCGTTGGGCTTGCCGCCGGATAACTCGTAGAACGCCCGCAGTAGCCTCATCGCGTCGTCTTCGACTCCGCTGCCGACCATATCTGCCACCTCCGTTTGCCTGACTGTAACCGTACCTGAATATTCTCCAGCATCTGGCAAACCCAAACCAGAGGTCGCCGGAGTGGACCCCGGTATCCGGAAATTACATGAAACACGGGTTTCAAAAAGGCCCTTTCGGGGCATTATCTGGTTTGCGAGGGTTCTCCTCCGAGTTTGATAGATAGCCGGGTTCCGGCTTGCTAAGATTGGAGCGTTACAGCCGACGTGGAGGGTGTTCGGTGCAGTTCCTGCAGGCAGGTGAATCTCGCATGAAACGGCCGTTCCGCCTGCTGCTGGTGACGGTGCTGTCCCTCTGGGTCGTGCTTACGGCCGGGTTCGCGCTGATGCCGGTCGGTTCTTCGCAACAGACCGCGGTAGCGACCATCGTTTACTGGGCCGCGGCAGCTTTCGCCGTGGGGACCTTCGGGCGCGCCGTTTCGCTGGCGGCTGGCAGGGAACGGCTTCTGTGGGCGCTGCTGGGGGCGGGGTTGCTGGTCCGGTTTATCGGGTACCTGCTCTGGACGGCTGCCGAGGGGCTGCAGCTTTCCGGTGGGTTCTTGCTGGCGCTGCCGGTACTGTATGCGGCCTCCTACGCGCTGCTGCTGGGCGGCCTCCTGTGCCTGGTGAGCCTCACCACCAGGAGGATCATACCCGTCACCGCCCTCGACGCGCTGAGCATCGTGATCTCGGTCGGCACGCTGCTCTACTTCTTTGTCCTGGACCCGGCCCCGCCAGGTCTGGCAGGCTGGCAGGAGTCGCTCCTCGTTTTCTTCCGGCCCGCGCTGGACTCCGCGCTGCTCTTTTTGAGCCTCGTCACGCTCTCCCTGGTCCACCGGCCGCCTTTTATCGCCTATCTGGCCCTGGGGTTCCTGGGGTTTCTGGTCGCAGACTCGGTTTACCTGGTGGAGGTCTTCGGCGGTACGCCCGCGGCGGACGGCTGGTTCGAGGTTCTGCTCGCGCTCGGGGTCGTGTTTCTCGGGTTTGCGGCCCTGCACGCGGTGCCCGCGACGTTCACGCCGCAGCAGCGCATCGACCCGTGGCGGGTGCTGTCCTTCTGGTTCGGCCCCCTCTCCCCCCCGCTACACTTCGGGTTCTTGCTGGCCTGGGGAGCTTTCTATCCGCCCCTGCCGGCCTACGTCTACGTGGGCGTCGCCGTGGTCCTGCTCTACCTGGCGCTGCGCGTCGCGCTGGTCTCGTTCGTCACCCAGGGGCTCACCCGGGAACAGGAGGAGCTTGCCCGCCGGCTGGAACAGAACCGGGTGCTGCGCGAGCTGCACGAGACCGTGAAGCAAGACGTGCACGGTATCTCTCTCACCCTCAAGTCGGCCCTCGAAGCCGAGCGGCGCGGCAGGCGTGGCACCGCCTCCGAAGCCCTGGGCCGGGCGTACAGGATCTCGCGCGAGGCGGAGTACCGGATCTCCCGCCCCTACGACGAGATGCTGGCGTTCCAGGGCGAGACCCCGCCGAGCCCGGACGACTACCTCCGGGAGCGCCTGGAGAAGTTCGGGGACTACTTCGGCATAGAGACCCACGAAGACCTCCGGGAGCCGCTCGACATCCTGAAGCCCGCGGAGATCGCCGCCGCCAACCGCTTTGTGGTGGAGGCGTTCTGGAACGTCGCCAAGCACTCCGGAGCCCGCAACATGTACCTGGAGTCCCGGCGGATCGGCAACGTCTTTATCCTGCGGGTCCGGGATGACGGCCGGGGCTTCGACGCCAAAAACCCGCCACCCGGGATGGGCCTGCGCTACCTGAGCCAGCGGGCCGCCGAGGTCGGAGCCTGGCTGGACGTTATCTCCAACCCCGGACGCGGCACGACCGTCCAACTCCGGTTCCGCAAGAAGTAGCGCGGCCCCGGGGAGCGGCCCTGGGGAGCGGCCCCGGTTTGTTTCAGGCCCAGGAGCCGGAGCCCATGGTGTCCTCCACTATCTCTCGCGCCTCGGGCATCGCGTCCTCGGGCACCAGCACCTCCCGGGGACCGGCGGCCAGAAACTCCGGCACGTCGAAGCCCGCCGACCGGCGGATGAGAACCGGTATGTCAGCATCCCGGAGCAAGCCCTCCATCATGAGGGCCAGGGTCTCGTTGGGGGCGGTACCTACTTTTACCCAGTTGTGCATGCGGTGTCAGTATACCGGAGAGCGCTTAGAGACTTTACGCCGGCGGCGAAGCTACCGCAGCCGGTTGCACGCCGGTAGAAAACGCAAAGAGACGCCGCCGCGCGCCAGAGGCACCCGCTAGCCGTCCGGGCGCTCCTTGTAGCGGTTGGTTATGGGCATGCGGCGGTCGCGGCCGAAGGCGCGGCTGGTGATCTTGATGCCGGTCGGGGCCTGGCGGCGCTTGTACTCGGCCCGGTCCACGAGCTGTATGACGCGCCGCACGTCCTCCGCGTCGTAGCCGGCGGCGGAGATCTCGCCCAGGTCCTTGTCTTCCTCTATGTAGGCTTCGAGGATGGGGTCGAGCACCTCGTAGGGCGGCAGGGAATCCACGTCCCGCTGGTTCTCCCGCAGCTCAGCGGTAGGTTCTTTCTCCAGCACGGTGTCGGGGATGACCTGGCGTCCCGCCAGCTCGTTTATGTGGCGGGCGACCCGGTAGACGAGCGTCTTGGGCACATCCTTTATGACGGAGAAGCCGCCGGCCATGTCGCCGTAGAGCGTGGAGTAGCCGACGCTCATCTCGCTCTTGTTGCCGGTAGAGAGAACGATCCAGCCGAACTTGTTGGAGAGGGCCATGAGGATGTTGCCCCGGATGCGGGCCTGGATGTTCTCCTCGGCCTCGTTCTCCGGCAGGCCCTTGAAGCTGTCCTCCAGCATCTCCAGGTACGCGTCGAAGGCCGGGCCGATGGGCACCACCTGCGCGTCGATGCCGAGGTTCTTGGCCAGCGCCTCGGCGTCGGTGTTGGACGCCTCGGAGGTGTAGCGGCTGGGCATGAGGACGCCGGTGACGTTCTCCGCCCCCAGCGCCCGCACCGCGACCGCCGCCCCGAGCGAGGAGTCTATGCCGCCCGAGAGCCCGAGCACGGCCCGCGAAAAGCCGTTCTTGCCGAAGTAGTCCCGCAGGCCCAACGTGAGGGCTTCGAGCACCTCGCCCTCCTCGGAGAGCTGCGGCTCGACGCGGGGGGCGGCGGCACCATCCAGATCCCGAACCTCCGCCCCGGGCACCTCGACCACCTGCATCGGGGGGTCTGGCTCGTCCTTGCGCAGCCGGGGGTCATGGAGGCGCTGTATAAGGGCCTCCTCCGGGTGGAGGTCCACGCAGAGCATGTCCTCCTCGAACTGCCTGCCCCGGGCGACGAGCTCGCCCTCCGGGTCGAAGACGACCGAGTGCCCGTCGAAGACCAGCTCGTCCTGGCCGCCGACCAGGTTGCAGAACAGGACGTAACACCCGTAGTCCGAGGCCCGCACGCTGAGCATCCGCTCCCGGAAGAGCCCCTTGCGCCGGTGGTACGGTGAGGCAGAGATGTTGAGTAGCATGCTCGCGCCCCCGACCGCCTGCTCCCGGGCCGGGCCGCCCGGGTACCAGATGTCCTCGCACACGCTCACCCCGAGCAGCGCGCCGTCCAGCCTGATCACCGGCGCCCCGAAACCCCGCCTGAAGTACCGGTTCTCGTCGAAGACGCCGTAGTTGGGCAGGTAGCGCTTGTGGTAGCGGTGCAGGACCTCCCCCCCGGAGATTATGGCGCAGGCGTTGTAGAGGTCGGCCTGCAGGTCCACGAAGCCCACAGCGGCAACCACGCCCTCGGGGACCCGGCCCGCGAGCTCATCCAAGGCCTCCAGGTTGTTCTCGATAAACCCCGGCCTCAGAAGCAGGTCCTCCGGCGGGTAGCCGGTGATGGTCAGCTCCGGGAAGGCGACGAGCCCCGCGCCGCTCTCCACCGCCTTGTCCAGCGCCGCCCCGGCCTTCTCGACGTTGCCCCACACGTCGCCGACGGTGGTGTTTATCTGGGCCAGCGCGATCCTCATGGCCCCAGATAATACCGTGCCGTACCGCTTCGCGCTGTGCGCGGGCCCACCGGCGCGCGGACGCGCGGATGGTTAACCGGTAGTCACGTTCAGGGTGTGGTACGCGTCGGAGTCGGTCTCGACCCGCACCTCCAGGCCCCGCTCGGTCTCCACCTCCTCGTAGTCTTCCACGGGCTCGCCGTCGAGCAGGACCTCCTCCACTTCGGCATCCTCCGGGAGGACGTGGCCGAGGATGAGGGTAAGCCCGGACGGGGCCGAGACGGTCGTGGTGTAGGAGCCGTCGCCGCGGGCGGCGAACGCCCCGATGGTTTCTTCCCCGACCCGCAGGTCCTGCACCGCCAGGCCGGGCCAAGTCTCGGGGACGTGGGGCACGACCGAGAGGCTCTCTTCCGGCAGGTCGGGCCGGATGCCGAGGAAGTGGTGGATCACGGGCCACTGCACCCCGTAGGCCGACCACGCCTGCATGAACATCAGCCGGTCGCGGAAGTCGTCGAAGGTCTCGTAGTCAGGGCTCGGGGCCAGCTCGGGCAGGGCACCCGGCATCTCCAGGTCTATAAAGTCCGAGGTGGCGGTCATGTACTTGAGCGCCTGGTCCTCGCCGACGTGCCCGTAGTTGGCCGCCCCGACGGCCATCGCGGAGTTGGGCAGGGTCCAGATGTTGAGCTCGCCCTCCCCGTCCGGGCCGCCGCCCTCCGCGGTGTGGTAGAGGCCGTTCTCGCCGGTGAACGCGTCGGACTCCAGGGTCTCGAGGACGGTCTCGGCCCGCTCGCCGGAGATCATCTCCGTCTCCAGGGGCGTTACGTTGATCCAGTGCCGCTGCTGGAGCTTCTGGCCCGGCTCCTCGCAGACGTTTTCGCCTTCGATCTCGGCCTCCTCCAGCTCTTCCTGCGCGGCCTCGCCGTCGCCCTCGATGCATAGCGAGTCGGCGTAGAGACCCTCGTCCTCCATCCACCAGTCCTCGCCGAAGGCGTCTTCCATCTCCTGCGCACGCTGGCGGGCGAAGTCCGCGGTCTCTGCGTCGTCCCGGTACTCGGCCATGCGCTCCAGGGATTTGAGGCCCCGCCAGGTGTAGGTAGTGGTGTCCAACGTCTCGGAGCCCATGCCGGGCCGCTCGACCATCGCGAGGCCCTCCGGCCAGTTATTGTCGTTCTCGTCGAGGTCGGTGACGACGTGGCGCATCCCGTCGTTCACGAACGGGTACATCTCGTCCATGAATTCGTCGTCGCCGGTCCAGCGCCAGTAAGCCTCTACATTGTGGGCGAACTGGCCGGTGACGTTGGTGTTGCCCTCGTCCTCGTTGGCCCCGAAAAAGACCGAGCCGTCGGAGACGATCTCGTGTACCACCTTGCCGGTGTCGCCGTTTATGGCGCGGGAAACCTCCTTGACGAAGACCATGTGGTCCCGGGCGGTCTCCCACTGGCCCGCCGCGAGCAGCGGGTAGAGGGTGTAGGCGCCGTCGGTGCCGAACGGCCAGGAGTAATCCGGGAAGCCGCCACCGATGGCGGTCATCGTCTCCAGCGTACCGGCGGGTTCTTCGGGGTAGCTCTCCCCGGCGTTGACGGCCCGCAGCTCGGCGTCTCGGACCGTTATCTTGAGGTCTTCCATGTTGAGCTTGGCCCAGTCGAAGGCCGCCTGGAGCCCGGCGTCGGGCAGGCTGACCTTTGTGCGCCCCAGAAGCTCCTCCCGGGCCGCCACCTTCTCTTCGAGCAGGGCCTGCGGGTCTTCGAGCGACGTCTCGAGCGCCTCCCGGGCCTCGTCTTCGGAGACGTTGGAACCCGCTACGGCAAACCAGATGGTTTGCTCCTCGCCGCCCGCGAGGTCCACGCTCCACTCCAGCCGGCCGCCGGTGCCGTCCCCGAACTCGGAGTGATCCTCCTGCTCGGCCTCGGGGACCGGCCCCCAGATGTCGTCGCCGGTCTCGCCGTTCTGCGCCTCCTCCTGACCCCGCACCAGCGCCGTCCACTCCTCGCCCGGCTCCCGGAAGACGAGCGTCCCGTCCTCGTAGGAGCCCTCGTCTTTCTCGTTTACGTCCTCGACGCTGGGCTCGGTCTCGCCCCACGGGTAGGAGGCCATGATGTCGCTGCGGGCGGCCATCGCCAGGTCCAGGCTGCGGTCTTCATCTCCGGTGTTGTTAACGGTGAGCCCGACGAGCACCGCCGGGCTGCCGTCCGGCGCGAACTCGGTGCGGGTCACCTCCAGCCCGTTGGCTTCCGGGAGCTGCATCTGGATGTAGCCGGCGCCGCTGGTGAACTCCTCGGCTTCCGGCAGCCACTCGCCGTCCACGGAGAACCAGTAGCCGTCGAGGAGCTTTATGGGGTGGGCCCAGACCCCGCCCATCTCGCCCCGGATGTGCCAGCCGGTCGGCGGGAACGTGCCGTCGGCGGCGCCCACGACGTAGGCCCGGTCCCCGGCGGCCACGTACCGCTTCTCGTCCAACCGCTCCTCCGTGGAGCGGGTCGGCCCGCCGGGCTCCGGCGGGGCCGCGAGCGCGGAGGATGCGAACAAAGCCACCAGGCAAGAGAGCAGAACCACCCCGACGGAATAATTTGTGCGAGACCCTGATCGCATTACCCCTCCTTTTGTCTCCCGCGACGGCCTACCGCCGCACTTCCGCGAACCTCACCCTTATTTACTCAAAATACTGTCTTCCGGCGCCGCAGTCAATTCTCCGGCGCCGGCCCCCGGGCCGCCCTCCCCCTACCCGCTATAATTCGGGGCCGACCGTCCCCGAAAGGACCAGCGCGTGACGAACGGCCCGCCGACAGCCGAAAGCCCTGCGAAAGACCTCCAGGAGCGCGTCGAAGAAACGGCCCGCCGGGTGACGCCGTGGATAGCCTGGACCGCGCGCGCCGGGTACGTGGCGAAGGGCGTGGTCTACGCGGCGGTGGGGGTCCTGGCCGCCCGGGTGGCGCTCGGGGCCGGCGGCGAGACCACCGGCGTAGGCGGGGCGGTGGAGAACATCGGCGAACAGCCCTTCGGCAAAGTGCTGCTGCTCCTGCTGGCGGCCGGGCTCCTGGGGTACGCGCTGTGGAAGCTCGTGCAGGGGGTGATGGACCCCGACGGCCGGGGCTCGGACCTCGGGGGGATAGTGCGGCGGATGGCGTACGGGGGGAGTGCCCTGATCCACGGCGGCCTCGCCTTCTCCGCCCTGGAGGAGCTTTTCGGTATCGAGGGCCAGAGCACCTCGCTGGACCAGTGGACGGCCCAGGTCATGGCCCAGCCCCTCGGCCGGTGGCTCGTGGCGCTGGCGGGGTTGGGCGTGGTCGCGGTCGGCCTCTACCAGCTCTACGCGGGCCTCACCGCCCGGTTCCGGGCCGAGCTGAAGACCTACCACATGAGCGAGGCTGCCCGGTGGGCGACGATAACGGGCCGCGTCGGGACCGCCGCCCGCGCCGTCGCCATCCTGGTGGCCGGGGGCTTCGTGCTCCTGGCCGCCTGGCAGGCCGACCCCGACGAGACCCGCGGCCTCGGGGGCGCGCTGGAGGCGATGCTGCACCAGCCGTTCGGCCCGTACCTCCTGGGCACCCTGGCCTTCGGGCTCGTCGCCTACGCCGCCTTCATGTTCCTGGTCGCCCGCTGCCGCAACATAGAGGCGTGCTGAGCCGTTCAGGCACCGGCGCGGCGGCCGCGGAGCTCCTGGGGCGGGCCTGCGAGATAGCGTCGGAGTCCGAAAGCTCCGCGCAACTGGAGGTCGTCCGGGAGCTGGCGGAGGACCTCCGGCTGTTGCTGGCAGCCTTGCCACCAGCGACGGAAGGCGAGGCCTCGCCGCATTTGCTGGCCGAGGGGGCTCTGCGCTGCGCGGACCTAGCGAACCTCGCGGCCTGTAACACCCCGGAGCTTCCGGAGGAAAAGAGGGCCGAGGGCGCCGCCGCCGTCCACCTCGCCGCCGGGGCTGCCCGGGCGCTGGGGCTCCTAGCCGAATCCGGGACCGCCGCACTGGAGGAGACGCCGGCCGAGTACGTCCGGCGGGACGCCCGCAGCGCCGGGTGGCGGGCCGCGCTCGCCATCCGGCAGGTGGAGGAGTTCCTGGAAGCCCGGTCCCCGGCTTAGAAGATCGGTCCGGGCTCCTCCCCGGCGAGCGCCCGGCGTGCCGCCCGCGCCACCCGGTAGAGGTAACCGTCGTCGTTGGGGACGAAACCTCTCAGGCTGATACGCACGGCCTCGGGCTCGCCGTTTCTCCACTCGCGCGCGGTCACGGCCTCCCCGGCGCCCAGCCTCTCCGCGGCGTCGAGGTCTACGCACGCGATGGATGCGACCTCCGCTTCCTGGAGACGGAAGCATTCTGGAGGGGTGGAATCTACCAGCAAGAACACGTCGTGGAACTCCCGGTCGCAGCCCTGCGGGATGTCCTGCTCGATCCTCCGGGTGCCGAGCGGGACGAGCCGGTCCGGGTCCACGCGCAGCCCGAGCTCCTCTTCCAGCTCCCGCAGGCCGTCGAGGGTGCTCTCCCCCGAGGACAGGTGCCCGGCGGCGGTCACGTCCAGCCGGCCCGGCCAGGTGTCCTTTGCGGCGGCGCGGCGCTGCGCCAGCAGGTAGGGAGGTTCGGCCTCCGAGCCCGGGTGTGAGATCCAGCAGTGAAAGCACCGGTGCCAGAGCCCCCGCCGGTGCGCCTCGCTCTTCCACACCACCTGCCCGGTCGGCTCCCCCGACTCGTCGAGCATGTCGATCTTCTCGTCCACGAGCCCAGGGTAACATCCGGGGCAACCGTCCGCGGCAAAGAGCGCCTTCCGCGAGCTCAGAAGAGAAACGCAAACGTATAGCCTATAAAGATCGCGAGGGCCAGAACCGTCGCGACGAAGACGAGCAGGAGGCGGGGCTTGAAGACCGTGCCGAGGACAGCCACCTCGGGGATGCTCGTCCCGGCGCCCCCGACCACCAGGGCAATGAGCGTCCCCACGCCCATCCCTTTGTCTACAAACGCCACGCCCATCGGCAGCACGGTCTCCGGCCAGATGTACAGGGGCGCGCCGATAGCGGCCGCCACCGGGATGGCGAACGGGTTCTCCGGCCCGGCCACGGAAGAGATCCAGGCCTCCGGGACGAAACCCTGGATCACCGCCCCCGCCGCTACCCCAGCGAAGAGATAGGGCAGCGCCCGCCGGAACTCCACCCAACCCTCCATCGCGGCAGACCACAGCCGGAGCCCGAGACCAGCTTTATCTCCCCCGACACCCAGCATTCCACAGCCTTCCACTAAAATACCCTCCCTGACGTGCTTGTGAAGTTCTAGCCGCTCCCACGCTACACCCACGAGCACGGCGAGCGAGAGGCTCAAAGCAGCGTAGACCACGGCGATGCGCCAGCCGAAGAGCAACAGAAAGAGGCCCAGCACCACCGGGTTCGCCAGCGGCGAGGCGAAGAGAAAAGCCGTCGCCGCCCCGAACGGCGCCCCGGACCTGAGCAGCCCGATCAGGATCGGGATGGTCGAGAACGAGCAGAAGGGCGTCAACGACCCAAACGCCGCCCCCAACACTTTCCCCAAACCCCACCGCAACTCCAGTGCCCCGCGAACCCGTCCCTCGGACAGGTACTGCCGGGCCAGGCCCACCACCACGCTCACCCCCAGGAACAAAACCGCCAGCTCCGCCATCACCACGACGAAGAACCTCAAAGACTCTTCCATCGGCTCCGGCAACACCTCAGCTCCCTCCGTTCCGCTATCTAAGCATCGATCATCTAGGTATAGACATAAATTTTTTAGCCGGCCTCCTTCCGAGTGGCTTCGGAGGCGTGCTGGATGTGCGGTATCGCGCCCTGCCACACCTCTGCGCCGACCTCGAACGCCTCCCGGCCCAGGGGAGTGAGGGTGTAAACCTTGCGTTCCCGGCCACCCACAACCTGGCGGTCGGAGGTCACGCAGCCGTCCCGCTCGAACTCCCGCAACACCGGGTAGACGGCCCCCTCGGTTGGGACGCAGAAGCCCCCGGTGAGGCTGGAGACCTTGCGGATGATCTCGTACCCGTAAGAGGGCTGCGCATACAACACCCGCAGGATAAAGAACTTGCACAGGCTCATGTTGATAACGTCGTTCCAGTACCGGCGGTTGGTGTACTCCACGCTCATCCCGAGCTCCTTATACATATATCTTCTAGGTATACTATCTTGCTTTGGGGTGTTTGACAAGCAGCGTGAGCCCGCTGGCTCCGGTACCGTAGGAGCCGGGGACGAGATAAGGCGGAACACGAGGAGGTTTCTTGGTCACGGTAGTGATAGCCAGCTTTTTCGAGAAGCAGTACGTAGAGCGCATCCGGGCGGTGGATGGGCGCCTGCAGGTTCTCTACCGGGAAGACCTCGTTCCCCCGCCGCGGTGGCCGGGAGATCACGTCGGCCCCGAAGGCTGGAGCCGCTCGCCGGAGCAGGACGCGGAGTTCCGGGCGATGCTCTCCGAGGCCGAGGTCCTCTACGACTTCCCGCGGGGGCACGTCGAAGACCTTTTGGAGTTAGCGCCGAAGCTGCGCTGGGTGCAGGGGAGCATGGCCGGGGCCGGGGAGGTGGCCCGCAGGGCCGGCCTGCAGGACACGGACGTGGTGGTGACGACGGCGGGCGGCGTGTACTCGGGACCGCTGGCGGAGTTTGCGCTCATGGCGCTTCTCCAGCACGCCAAACAGCTCGGCCGCCTGCGCCAGGATAAGGTCGAGAGAGCCTGGCGTCCGGCTCCCACGGACACGCTGGAGGGCAAGACACTGTGCGTCGTGGGCTTCGGGAGCATCGGGCAAGCCGTGGCCCGGCGGGCGCGGCCCTTCGGGATGCACGTCGTCGGGGTCAAGCGCACGGTGCGCAAGGACGACGCGGCCTGGGAGCACGCCGACGAGCTTTACGCGACAGAGGACCTGCGGACGGCTCTAGGCGGGGCCGACTACGTAGTCGCCACCCTGCCGGGCACCCCGGAGACGCGCCACCTGCTCGACGCTGGGGCGCTGGAGAGCGCGAAACCGGGGGCGTACTTCGTGAACATCGGGCGGGGAAGCGTCGTGGACGAGGCGGCGCTGGTGGAAGCGCTAAAGGAGAGGCGTATCTCGGGGGCGGCGCTCGACGTGTTCGAGAACGAGCCGCTACCGGAGGAGAACCCTTTGTGGGAGCTGGAGAGCGTGATCGTCAGCCCGCACTCGACGGACGTGGTGCCCGCGCTCATAAACGAGGCGCAGACGGAGCTCTTCTGCGAGAA
>SIRX01000013.1 GCA_004563715.1 Actinomycetota bacterium
GTATGCTGCGCATCGGTGTCTCCTTCCCGCCGACGTTGGCGCGTCGGCTCTTCCATTCGATTGCTCGAAGGGAAGGTACACCACGTTCCTCAAGGAATCTCCGATCCACAACTTCTGAGCATATCTCAGCGCGGACACGGCGCTGAGGCTTTCCCGATACTTCGGTATGAGCGAGAGCTACTGGACGAACGCGCAGGCGCACTACGAGCGGGAGCTGGTCAAGGACGAGGTTGGTGAAGAGATAGAGCGCATACGCCCGTTGGCGAGTGCCTGACCAGCGGGCTCTTCTTCAGGTGTTTGTTCTCTATGCGGAACCTTCGAAGTCCGTAAGGCGCAGCCCGGCAACGCGGCCAAACTCCCGCCGGTTGAGGCTCACGAGGGTGAGGTCGCGCGAGCGGGCTAGCGCGGCGATCGGAAGGTCGTTCGGGCCGATGGGAGTACCCGCCCGCTCCAGGTCCGCCCTTATGATGCCGTACTCCTCGGCCGCCCGGTCGTCGAAGGCGAGGCTCCGGAAGGGCTCGAAGAAGCGGCGGAGGACCTCCAGGTTGTGCTCGACCCGCGCGCTCTTGCGGGCTCCGTAGTAGAGCTCGGCCTTGCTCACCGAGCTGATCCCTACCTCCTCTGGAGCGCGCCGGCGCAACCAGGCTACCGCCGGTTCCCTACCTTTGATGAGCGCTATGGCGGCGTCGGTGTCGAGAAGAAACCTCAAGACTCCGGGCCAGTATCGTCAGAGAAGCCTTCACGTTCCTCATAGAGCCCTTGCGGCGGTCGCCGGAGCTCACCCTCCCAGGCGCCGAGAACGTCCTCAAAAAAGTTTTCCGGCCATCCCTCGGTGTCTACCTCTTTCCTCACCACTTCGGCCAGATACTTTGAGAGCGTCAATCCACGTCCCTCTGCCCGCCGCTTGAGGAGTTCCGCGGTCGCATCGGGAACGTACAGGTGTAGCTGTGGCATCGAAACCGACCTCCTAACTGTTGCAAATATAGCACATATATTTGGTAAATTTGTAGATCTTGCTCAGGTAAAGTCCCGGTTCTTTCTGCTCGAGGTTTCCGGGGTTCGTATCAGCGTGCTCGTTAAGGCTTGTTAAAGGGCCGGTGTTACCCGTTGACAGGTGCGGGGCCGGGCGGTTAGGGTCGGTGTGACTGGTTGAGATCTAGCCGCCGGGAAGCTGTGCGGTGGAAAGGGGGCAGCTAGATGGCGACCGTGATCCGGCAGACCGCGGGACACTACGAGGTCGAGGACGTTCCTTACGGCAAGGACTACACTTGGTGTCCGGACTGCGTAATGGTGCTGTGCGATTGTGGGGAGAGGGTGGAGCTTACGGCGTCGCAGACCAACTGCGGGTGCGGCGTGGACCACGCAACCCTGGTCCGGGACGAGCTTGACGTCCGGAAAGGAGCCGGGACCGCCTCGTGCCTCGAAGAGGAGCACGACCGGTGGATGGAGGACCGGGACGAGTACCTTCGGTCGGAGGACGACTACCGGCGGGAGTTCGAGAGGCTGGAGTAAGCCCCGAGGGAACCGCGCTCACCGCGGGTTGTTGGTTCCTCGCTCAGTCCTGTAGCCGGGGTGCAGGCGGGCTTCGTGGACGCCGAGCCGGTCTGGGGCCACAACCCAGCCTGCTCCCGCCTGCGATCCCGGCCGCCGGGCCGCGAACGCGGGGCGGACATGCGCCGGTACCTGCCTTCTCTCGCCCTCCGGGTCAGGAGGGTGGCCAGGCAGGTGCGGTCCCAGATGCGGTCTAGTTGCCCGGCGTACGGGTGCGTATGTAACGGTATTGGCTTTCGCTCGGTCTAATCAACCAAGAGAGCGGCGTCACAAGAGACGCCGGAGGAAAGGAGCACCGATGGAGGAGAAGGCCAAGGGCAGGATGAAGGAAGCCGCGGGCGTCTTCACCGGCGACGAGGAGAAGAAGGCCGAGGGCCGGGCGCAGCAGAGAAAGGCCGAAGCCGACGAGGAAGCTTCCCGGCGGGCGAAGAGGCGGCAGACCGAAGAGGAAGCCAAACAAGCGGAGAAGGAGCGGGATAAGCAGCGGCGCAAGGACAAGGGCGGGCTCCTGGGCGGTTGAGGATACATTCCAGGGCCGGTAGTCTCGCCACGATCAGCTATCCCCGGAGGTGTACCCGCGAAACGGAGCGTGCAGGGCCTATTTCGACGAGCAGAGAGACGGAGACGTGAGAGGCGGAGAAGGCGGCCGCCGGGGGTAAGGGGAGCCCGGCGAGAGGGCGGCGTGCCGGGCTGCGGTCCGGCACCGATGGCCAGAGACAAGAGGGGGTTCACGGCCCGTTCCCCTCGTCGGCCTCGACGGCCTTCAATACCTCTTGCAGCAGCCCCCCGGCCCGCTCGTGGCCGTTGGGGCCGACCACCCAGTTGATACCGCTCCCGCCGGGTATCTTCGGGCTCTTGACCCTCGCGCATATCACGTAGGTTTCGAGCGTCGCTTCCTCCCCGTAGTAGCTGGTCAGGTGGTTGACCAGCGTCGTAACCGAGTTGTTGAACAAAGATAGCTCTAGCGCCATACGGTTTCTCCCTACCTTTCTATCTGCTGTTTGGGCCGCCCGGGCGCCGCCCGTGCCTCGTGGGCTTACGCGGCGTCTCCCCGACTCGTGCCTCCCGGTTGCGGCTCCCGGGTAAGCACGCCGAGCATGGCGGCGCGGCCCCGGCTCGCCCAGCCTTTGGCCGTCCCGTCGGGGATTTTGAGGACCGCGGCGATCTCGGCGTAGGATAAGCCCTCCATGTGCCGCAGGACCATCGCGGCCCGGTGCTCTGGCCGCACGTGTTCGAGGGCGGCCCGTATCTCCTCGCGGCGCTCTGCGCTCAGGGCCACGGCTTCGGGGTCGTCCTCGCCCCCGGGAGGCTCCGGGAGCCCCGTCAGATACGCCGTCCCGTCACGGGCGGCGTGCCTCTCCCGCAGCGACTCCTTTTTACGGAGGCTCAGACAGGTGTTCACCGTGATGGCGTGGAGCCAGGTGGGGAACGAGCTCTCGCCCCGGAAGCCCTTTATGCTGTTCCAGACCCGGCTCCACACCTCCTGGCTGGCGTCCTGGGCGTCCTCCACCCCGAGCATGCGCCGGGCCACCCGGTGTACGAGGCCCGAGTGTTCCCGGACCAGTTTCGCGAAGGCCTCTACGTCACCCCGGGAAGCGCGGACGGCCAGCCTTCCAGGCGCGCCGCTCATCCTGGTGTCCCGGTTGAGGCTGATCCGGCGTGCCGGGCCCGGGTCGGCAATTGGTCAGTGTACATAGCCCTAAAGATAACAGATCGGGTCGAAACCCATGATGCTATAGGTCGCGCTGGCCTGCCGTAACCCCCGGAGGAAGTTACGGAGACGCCCCAGACGTCCCGGCACGCCGGACGCGCCATCCGTTACCGCGTGTTGTTGGTCCCTTCCTCGTCCCGGTAGCCGATGTGGATATGTCTGTCGTGGAGGTCCAGCTGGTCCTCGGCGGTGATCCAGCCGTGCTCCCAAGAGTAGCCCAGGCGCGCGGTCCAGTCTCTGGGGCCGATGATCTGGTCGGGCCGCTCCTCCGGCGGGATGGCCGCGAGCGCCCGGCCCACGCCCAGGACTGCCGGGTCGGTGCCGTTACCCCCGACGGGCCTGCCGTCTATCCAGCGGACGTCGGCGGCGCGGCCGAAGTAGTGGGTATTGGTGAGGCCGCCCGCCTCGCCGTAGCCGTCGGGGATGACCGGTCCGTCCTCGACGCCGGGCAGGAAGTAGTGGCCCTCCTTGAAGACCTGGACGCAGACGCTGTGCTCCCCGGTCACGGTGAGGAGGGCCTGCACCAGGCGTTCATCGACGACGCCGCCGCGGAGGTCGCCGGCGGCCTCGGAGGTGGCGCCGAAGCTGGGGCGGTCGAGGAGCCGCTCGACGGGGGTGGCGTCCGGTCCGGGGCCGCCGTCCTCCAACCAGCGGAGGTCCTGGAAGCCGTGACCGACGCCCCGGGGGCACGCGGGCTCTTCCCACCGGACGTTCTCCACGGCCCAGAAAGCCCCGGCGAAGAGCGCGGCGCCGACGGCCAGAAAGGCCAGCAAGCCAACGACCGCGCGGATCAACGCCGGGGCGGGGCGGGGGCCGGGTTGGTCTTGCGCGGGTGATGCCTGCTCACATGCAGATTATACGACCGCCGCCGCCCGGGGGCCGGTGACCTCTTGCACTCCGCCGGGGGTGTTCCGTATCATCGGGACCGACGTTGACGCGGACGAGGAGGGGGCGAGGAGTGGCAGACCCGACGGCCCGGTTCTCCGGCCGGGTGGAGAACTACGTCCGGTACCGGCCGGGCTACCCGCAGGAGATCCTGGGCCTGCTGCGGGAGGAGTGCGGGCTCTCGGAGGACTCCGTGGTCGCTGACGTGGGCTCGGGGACGGGCCTGCTCTCCCGATTGTTCCTGGAGAACGGGAACCGGGTCTACGGGGTCGAGCCGAACGCGGAGATGCGCGCGGCGGGGGAGAGGCTGCTCTCGGGCTACGCCGGGTTCGTGAGCGTCGCCGGCACGGCGGAGGACACGACGCTCGAAGCCGGCAGCGTGGACTTCGTGACGGCGGGGACGGCCTTCCACTGGTTCGACGCGGAGCAGGCCCGCAGGGAGTTCGCCCGCATCCTCCGGCCCGGCGGGTGGGCCGTGCTCGTCTGGAACACCCGCAAGAAAGACGGCTCGCCGTTTCTGGCCGACTACGAGCGGCTGCTGGAAGAGTACGCGACGGACCTTAAGGCGGTCAGGGGCGACCGGGTCGGGAGCGGGGTCATAGAGGCGTTCTTCGGTTCGGGCCGGTTCGGGGCGCGGAGCTTCGACCACGGCCAGCGCTTCGACCTGGAGGGCTTAAAAGGGCGATTGCTGTCGACGTCCTACGCGCCCGAAGCCGCGCACCCGGACCACGGGCCGATGCTGAAGAAGTTAGAGGAAATCTTCTACCGGCACCAGGCGTCCGGCGAGGTCGCCTTCGAGTACGAGGCGCGGGTGTACTACGGGCGGCTGGCGGGCGCGGGCTAGCCCCGGGCCTCCTCGGAGAGCACCTCTTCGGCCCAGCCCAGGGCGGCGTTCGTGGCGGGGAAGCCGATGGTGGTCAGGGAGAGGACGATGGCGTGCAGGATCTCCTCCTCCGTGGCGCCGACGCCGAGCAGCTTGCGGACGTGGGAGCGGACGCCCCCCTCCGACTCGGCCCCGACGGCTATTCCGAGCTTCACCAGGCGGCGCTCCTTCTCCCCGAGCGGACCGGCCTCGTGCTCGGCGGCGCCCAGGGCGTCGAACTTGTCCTTGATCGCCGGGAAGCGGCGCTCGAACTGCTGGTAGGTCTCCGGCAGGTAGTCCGTCATGCGCTCCTCCTGGGTAGGTTCCCTTTCGCTATGCTACCAGCCCGGAGGTGCCGGGGTTACGACGTTTTCTTGCCGGTACGGCGGTCGAGGCGGATGAGGACCAGGGTGGAGAGCACGAGCGCCCCCGTGAGCGGGAAGGCGACGCCGAACCCGGCGTACTGCACGACGAGGCCGAACGCGGCGGCCCCGAGGCCGGTCCCCGCGTCGAAGGCGACGTTCCACAGGGCGCTGACCGAGCCGTAGCTCTTGGGCCCGGCCCGCTCGAACATCAGGACCAGGGTGGCGTTCTGCAGTACGCCGAGGCCTGCGCCGAAGAGGACCATGCCCGCCACCAGCAGCGCGGTGTTCCCGGCCCAGGCGGGGGAGATCACGCCGATCCCGGCGGCCAGCACGCCGGGTGCCAAGAGGCGGCGGGCGCCGTGGCGGTCACCCAGGACGCCGGCCAGCCAGCGGCTGACCGTGGCCGCCGCGCCCTGGACCAGGAGCGCCGCCGAGGCGGCCCCGCCCCCGGCGGCCAGCGGCAAGAAGGTCACGACGACCCCCGCCGCCAGCGTCACGCCGCACAGCACGGCGAGCGGCCGCGCGAGCCGCCCGTCAACCAGGCCGGACAGCACGCCGAGACCTTCGCCGTCCGCGGGCGGCGCGGGCACGGAGAGCGCCAGCAGCGCCGGCAGGCCGAGCAGCGGGGCCGCGGCCCCCGCGACAAAAACGGGTTCGAAGCCCACGTTTCCGGCCAGCCACACCCCGAGCGGCAGGGCGAGGACGTTCGGGCCCCCGACCGCTATCCCGTAGAGGCCTACACCGGTCCCCCGCCGCCCCGCCGGTACGAGCTCGGCGACGAGCGCCGCTCCGACCACGGTGAGGATGCCGAAGCCCACCCCACGCAGCAGCGTGACCAGCAGGATCTCCGGCAGGCCCGAGGCCCAGACCAGCGCCAGTGCCGGCAGGCCCAGGAACAGGAGGCCGAGCGCCAGCGTAACCTGGTATCCCAGACGGCCCAGGAGCCACGGCACGGCGAGCTGGGTCGCCACCGTGGAGAGCATCAGGGCGCCCGTCACGATGCCGGCCCCGGCGCTCGTCGCCCCGGCCTCGACGGCGTAGAGCGGCACGACCGAGAGGAGCAGGAAAAAGCCCGCGAAAGCCCCGAGCGTCGCCAGGAGCAGCGAGGCCACGTCCCGCGTCAGGACGCCGCGCAGGACCGGAGGGGGATCAGACAAGGTCTGCCTCCGGGATGGCCGTCCGCGCCGCGGGTTCGGGGATGAAAAGGATCACCCCCGGATCGTAGCGGCCGGAGGTGGTTTTGCCAACCGGCGGCGCGTGGGTGGTGGCTGGCGCGCCCCCGGCCACCACATGTGGCGCGGGCTGCACGCCGGGCGGGTACGGGGTACCCTTTGTACATGCTCGCCACGGGTGGCAAGGGACAGACCATACTCGGTATAGACCCCGGCACGGCGACGATGGGCTGGGGCGTCGTGCGGCAGGAGGGGAGCCGGCTGCGCTACGTGCAGCACGGCGCGATCACCACCCCCGCCGACTGGGAGATGCCGCGCCGACTCGGGCGGCTCTTCGACGGCGTAACGGAGCTGGTGCGAGGCTACCGGCCGGAGACCGTGGCCGTCGAGGAGCTGTTCTTCAACACCAACGTCACCACGGCGATCACGGTCGGCCAGGCGCGGGGCGTGGCGATGCTCGCCGCCTACAAGGCCGGGATCGGGGTCGCCGAGTACACACCGCTACAGGTAAAGCAGGCGATCACCTCCTACGGCCGGGCGGAGAAGCGTCAAGTGCAGGAGATGGTGCGGGCGCTGTTGAACCTGCGCGAGATCCCCAGGCCCGACGACGCCGCCGACGGCCTCGCCATCGCCATCTGCCACGCCTTCACCAGCCGGATGGGCGGCAAGGTGGGGGTGGGGAAATAACGGTTTGTGCGGGATAATGAGACCATGATACACAGGCTTCGCGGACAGCTTATAGAGAAGGACGCCGAGGGCGCGGTGCTCGACGTGGGCGGCGTCGGGTACCGGGTGGCGGTCTCGGCGGGCACGATGCGGGACCTCCCGGCCATCGGGGAGGAATGCGTGCTGCACACCCGGATGGTGGTTCGCGAGGACGCCATGCTCCTGTTCGGGTTCGCCACGCGGGACGAGCGGTCCTCGTTCGACGCGCTCACCGCGGTGAGCAAGGTCGGGCCGAAGCTCGCGCTCTCGGTCCTCTCGACGCTCGCGCCGGCGGAGATCGCCGAGGCCGTCGCCCGGGGCGACGTGGTGAAGCTCTCCTCCGTGCCGGGGCTCGGCCGCAAGACCGCCGAGCGGCTGGTGCTGGAGCTCAAGGGCAAGGACCTGGCCGTCCTCGGGCCGGTGGAAAGCGTGGCCGTCGAGGCTAACGGCGGCGGGCCGTACATGGAGGCGCGCGAGGCGCTCGCCGGGCTCGGCTACTCGCTGGAGGAGGCGGAGCGGGCGCTCAACGAGGTGCCGCCGCAGAAGACGGTCGAGGCGTATATCAAGCTGGCGCTGCGCCGGATCGGGGGCCGCCGTTGAACGAGGAATTCGACGACTTCACCGTGGGCGGCGATGGCCGGGACGGAGAGCCGCCCGAGGACATAACCGGGGCCGCCGGGCCGCCCGGCGAAGGGCCGTCGACGGACCACCCGCTCGACCCGGAGGCGCTCCTGGAGGACGACGAGCCCACGCTCCGGCCGCGCACCCTGGACGAGTTCGTCGGGCAGGAGGCGTTAAAGGAGAACTTGCGGATCTTCGTGCAGGCGGCGAAGCAGCGGGGGGAGGCGCTGGACCACATGCTGCTCGCCGGACCGCCGGGGCTCGGAAAGACGAGCCTGTGCCGCATCCTCGCGGCGGAGATGGGGGTGGGGCTGCACCCCACTAGCGGCCCGAGCCTGGAGCGGGCGGGGGACATGGCGGCCATCCTCACCTCGCTAGAAGAGGGCGACTTCCTGTTTATAGACGAGATCCACCGCCTGAACCGCCAGATCGAGGAGGTCCTCTACCCGGCGATGGAGGACTACGCGATGGACCTCGTGCTCGGCCAGGGGCCTTCGGCTCGCACCATCCGCATGGACCTGCCGCGCTTTACGCTCGTCGGGGCGACGACGCGCACGGGGCTCATGACCAAGCCGTTGCTCGACCGGTTCGGCTTCTCCAGCCGCCTCGACTACTACACGGCGGCGGACCTCAAGAAGATCGTGGTCCGCAACGCGGCCATCCTCAACATCCCGATCACCGACGGCGGCGCGGAGCAGCTCGCGGGCCGCAGCCGGGGCACGCCCCGCATCGCCAACCGGCTCCTGCGGCGCGTGCGCGACTACGCGGAGGTCGTCGGGGACGGCAGGATCGACGAGGCGACGGCCAACGCCGCCCTCGCGATGCAGGGCGTGGACGAGCTCGGCCTCGACCGGGCCGACCGGGACTACCTGCGCCTGATCATCGAGAAGTTCGACGGCGGGCCTGTGGGCGTGGGCACCATCTCCGTGGCCCTGGGCGAAGCCCGGGACACCGTTGAGGACGTTTACGAGCCGTACCTGTTGCAGAGCGCCTTGATACAGCGCACCAGCCGTGGCCGGGTCGCCACCCGCCGGGCCTACGAGCACCTGGGTATCCCGATAGACCAGCAAGAGCTGGGCTGAGACACGACAGAGGCCGGAGCGGTAAGCTCCCAGCCTTTGCTATATCCCCCGGGAGGCGGCCCGGGTCGCCGCTTCCACCGCGGCTTTGCGGTGCGGGCTGAAGTTAAAGGCTCCTCTCTTCCCCGTAACGGCGAAGGTCCTCATCGCCAGCCGCCCGGACCGGACGAGCCACAACTCGCCGTCCAGCCGGCGCAGGTGGTTTCGCCACCAGAGCAGTTCCTTGAGCACTTCGGTGTCCAGCAGGTCCACCCGGCTCAGGTCCACCACGACCTGCGGCGCCCCCTGGGTTGGGGCGAGCGCGTTCCCCAGCAGGTCCCGCAGCGGGAGCAAAGAGTACAGGTCAAGCTCGCCGGAGGCGGCAACCACCGGCACGGTGCTCCTCTCGCCCAGGAGCGTCAGGCCGGGGCCGGTCTGCCCGGCGGCCGACGCCAGAAAACCCGTGGCGTCGAAGCGGTCTACCCAGCTCGCCGTCATGCGAGACCCCGGTCGAAGGACACCGGTACCAGGCGGCTCATCATCAGGCCCGCCTCCGAGAGCCATACGGTACCGGCGTGTGTGGCCTGCGCCCTCCTCAGGGTCGCGGGCGCCCAGCTCTCGATGGCGCTCTCCAGGACGGCTGTTTTTACCACGAGCTGGGAAGTGTCGATCACCTCTGACAAAGCCGCCTGCTGCTCCAGGGCCGTATCAAGGTCCACGCTCTTGGACCAGTCGAAGCTGACCCAGACCGTGCGGCCTTCCTCGGCCTGTTCTTCCACGAGCTTCTGGAGCAGGTCTTTTCTCCCGTCCAGTGGGTCTTTCTCCGCGCTAAAGCGGAAACGCCCCTCGCCCTCGAGCCGGCCCACGTCCACGCCTTTTCTCATGAAGTCCGTCCGCAACTCCTTCTCGGAGATTCCCTGCCCGCCGTAGAACTTGACCAGCGTACCCCCGCGGGCCTCCCCGACCAGAAAGAAGGCTGCATCCAACACGTGCAGCATGTCCAGGTTCTGGGCGATGGCGATTAGGTTATCCGGTACCGTCAGGAAGGTGCTCAACTGCCCCACGGTGGTCGTCGGACGTTCGCTCTGACGCAGAAACTCTTCCAGAGCCTCCCGCCGGATGCGCCACGAGCGGCCGATCTTCAGGCACGGGAGACGCCCCTCCCGGCACCACCGGTAGATCGTCACCGGCCCCACGTCCAGAAAGGAGGCGACCTCTTCTACGTCCAGGAGGTCCTTTGCGCCCTTGCCGCCCTTGCCGATACCGTCCACGCTCGTCACCCCTACAGTTCGTCCGATAGCGCTCCCCGACCATTGTACCGACTACAGGGTACCCGATAGTAGCCAGAAGTACCTGAGCGACTTTAGAGTATCCTAGAGTACATCGGATACTTTGAATTATTTTACTGGACTTTGGTTTACTTTTGAAGTTATCGGCGTATAAATGTCCCCGTACATTGATTACTGAGATGGAGGAAAAGCAGTGGAAGAGCGCAGCGACCGTTTCTCGGCGATTGAAGACCGTTACAGCGGCTACGAGGTGTACGACCGGGGCGGCGAGAAGATCGGCAAGGTAGACGACCTGTTTGTCGACGAGGCCGACCAGCCGGAGTACCTGGGGGTAAAGATGGGCCTCTTCGGGCTCTCGGGCTCTACCCTGATCCCCTGGGAGCTGGCTTCGGTGGACGAGGAGGGCTCGCGCATCGAGGTCATGGCCGACAAAGAGCGGGTCAAGGACGCCCCGAGCTTCGACGACGACCAGCAGATAACTTCGGAGTACGAGGATCAGGTCTACAGCTACTACGGGCTCTCGCGGTCGGCCTCGGGCTCCGGTGAGGAGTCTTACCGCGGCTACGGCGACTACTACTCGGACGCCTCGGAACAGGAGCGGGTAGAAGAGGGCGAGACCGCAGGGGGCCTGGAGGAGCAAGAGGAGAGCGTCGAAGAGCACTCGGGGGCTGTTTCGACCGGGTCGGAAACGGCGGGCACGGCTGGCACGGGCATGAGCATGGGCGACACCGAGACGGGTGAGTTCCGCGAGCACGACCGCGAGGTGGAGGGCCTGAACCAGCCGGGCAGCGACCTCGAAGACGAAGACGAGCTGCGGGTTCAGCGCACCGAGGAGGAGTTGCGGGCCGGCACGCGCGAGCGGGAAGCCGGCAAGGTCAACGTCCGCAAGCGGGTGCGCACCGACCGCGAGCAGGTAACGGTGCCCAAAAAGCGTGAGGAAGTGCACGTAGAGCGGGTACCCGTAGAGGGTGAGGCCACCGACGCCCAGATAGGCGAGGACGAGGTAAGCGTGCCGGTCACCGAAGAAGAGGTGGTTGTGGACAAGAAGGCGGTGGCCAAAGAGGAGATCCGCATCCGCAAGGACGTTGTCGAGGACGAGGAGGTCGTCGAGGAGGAGGTGCGGCGCGAGGAAGTAGACGTAGAGGACTCCTCCAAAGAGCGCTAGGACCGCATTCAGAAGGCTGGAGTAGGCTGCTCAGGACAAAGCGGTTGCCGTGCAGCCGGGGAGATGTGGCGAGGGCGTTCTCTCGGAACGTCCGACAGAAAGAAAGGAAGGACATGGCCAACAAAGACAACCCTCGTGAAAAGCAGCCGCTAGAGCCCGGAGAGGCCAGATCGCAGGGCAATGACCCGGATGCCGGACGGTGGAGAGCCCGGGGCCCGCTCACCGAGACGTACGCCTCGGAAGGCCACGGCGCCCGGCTCGACGCCGAGGAGGACGACCGCGGCCAGGGTTCCCGCGGCGGGACGGGCAGCCGGTATACGGAGGACCGGGGCACGAGCTGGCCGAGCGTGATCTACGGTTGGCTGGCGGCCGTGGGAGGTACGCTCGTTCTGAGCGCCATCGTCGGGGCCGTGGTAGGCACCGTGCTAGGGATATTGGGCGTCGCTGGCGCTGAAGAGGGCGGTATCGTGGGCCTCGTGGGGCTCATCACCACGTTGTTTCTGGCCTTCCTCATCGGCGGTTACGTGGCCGGCAGGATGGCCAGCCGTTCCGGGCTGAAGCACGGTCTGCTCGTCCCGCTCCTGGCGCTGGTCCTGACGCTGCTGCTGGCGGTGGCGGGAGGCGCCCTCGGCATGGGTTTCGCCGAGCAGCTCTCCGCCGCCGCGTTGCCCGGGCCTCTGCAAGACGCCGCCCAGCAGGCCCAGGGCGCCGTGCAGGGCGTTCAGCAGCCGCAGAACCTGGGTACCATCCTGACCGTCTCGGGGGCACTAGCGCTCCTCGCGCCTTTTATCGGCGGGGCTCTGGGTGGGGCCTGGGGAGCCGCGCGGGGCCGCGATCGGCCGTAAAAGCACCACAACGAGCTAGCAAACCAAACGCGAAGAAAGGACTAGAAAATGCAAGCAGTAACGCAATCGTTGTCGGAGGGGCTGGGTACGCTCCTGAGTTTCATACCGCAGCTAATCGGCGCGGCGCTGATCCTGATCATCGGCTACATAATCGCCCGGGTACTCCAGGGGGTAGCCACGAAGCTCTTGCAGAGCATGGGTTTCGAGCGGTGGATGGAGCGAGGCGGCGTAAAGCAGTTCTTCGAGAGGTCCCAGACCCGCCAGACGCCGCTCTCGATCATAGGCAAGCTGGTCTTCTGGCTCATCTTCTTTATCGCCATCGCCATGGCCGTAGACACCCTGGGCATCACCCAGATATCGGACGTCCTGGCGCAGTTCATCGCCTACATACCGCAGATAATAGCGGCGATCCTGATCCTCATCCTCGCCACGCTGCTCGCCAACTTCGTTGCCGGCATCGTTCGGGGGGCTACGGGGTCGAGCATCATCGGCAGCGTCGCGCAGTACGGCATCATCGTGTTCGCCGTGTTCGCCGCCCTCACGCAGCTCGGCATCGCTCCCGAGCTGATCGCCCCGACGTTCCTGATCCTGCTCGGGGCGGTAGCCCTCGCCCTGGCGCTGGCCTTCGGCCTGGGCTCCAAAGATGTCGCCCGCGACATGGTCCAGAGCGCCTACAGCCGCCGCGACGAGGCCCGAGAGAAGATCCAGCAGCAGCGTCAGCAACAGCAGCGCCAGGAACAGCAGCGTGAGGAGAGCAGATCTTACTCCGCGCTCGAAGAAGAACTCGGCGAGAGCTACACCTCGCGCCGCCTGCCGCGGGAAGAACGTTAGGCAGCGCCAGAAGCGGCAACCCTGCGGAGCGCCTCCCCCGGTGTTTTCTGGCCGGGGGAGGTGATGCGTTCGTAGAGGTTGGTACGGCCGGCGGAAACAGGAGCCCAGCCAAACAATATGAAAAAGGAGCTGTAGCAACGTGCGCGAAAGGGGTAACGAAGGCGCACCCCCGGCGCAGCCGGAAGAAGGTCACAGAAGGGGTGGGCTGCCGTGGGGCAGGATCCTGGCGGTTATCATCGGCCTGGTCTTGCTCGCGCTCGTTATCCCGCTGGCCTGCCAGGCCTTGACCGGAGGCTCCGGCAACGGCGGGGACGCTGGAGGTGGCGCTGGCGGCGGGGCTGGCGGCGGGGCTGGTGGCCCGGAAGAGACGACTGGCGCCGAACGGGACGGTGATGAAGGTGCGGGCGCCGGCTCCGGTACGACCGTCCCCGAGACCACCGGTCCTGAGGAAGAGACCGCCGGGACCGCGGGGCAACAGGCCGCCGATGACAGCGAGACCACGACCACGGAAGATGCGGGCGGAGCCAGCGTTGGAGCCAGCGGTGAAGCCAACGGCGGAGCGAGTGACGAGCAGGCTGGCGCGGCGTCGGACGACGCGGCCGCGGCCGGCTTCGGTGCGACGGCGGGCGGCGCCGTGGGTCAGTTCGGGGATCAGGGAAGCGCCCTGGACCAGACCGGCGACGGTACGGTGGTTATCATCCCGCAGGCCAATATCTCCGGAATGGGTGGCTGGGTCTCGGTTCACCGCGACGACGGCGGGCAGCCGGCCGCGGTCATTGGGGCGGCGGCCCTGCAAGAAGGACCGAACGCCGAAGTGGTGGTGCCCCTGGAAGAGCGGGTGGACACCTCGCAGCGGCTTCACGCCATGATCCACGCCGACGACCCCGCCGACGGCGCCTTTACCTTCCCGGACGGCGATCCGCCGGTCGAGAGGGAAGGTGAGCCGGTGGTGGAATCCTTCCGCTACACGGCCGGACCGATGGCCGCCGGTGAGCCGATGCCCGACACGGGCGGACCGGCGTTGCTGTTGGTCGTCAGCGGGGTCGTCCTGACCGGCGGGTTCCTCATGATGCTCGGGGGCATGATGTTGCGGAGGCGCGTCACGATCCGAAGTCGAAGGCCAGAGAAGATCGGGAGGTGAAGAAAATGGGGTTTTTGCTGAGAAGGCTCCTGCTGCTGGTGGCACCGGTCCTGTGGCGCAAGTTCCGGCAGCGACGCCGCAGGAACTAGGTACGGCAAGAGGGGGCGGGGCGGGACACACTCGAGTCTTTTTGCCCCGGCTAGGGCGGGCTCCCCGTTTACCCGCCGTCGAACGAGAAGAAAGGTGAAGATGTCCGAACGCAACGTAAGGAAAGTTTCGCGTCCAGAGCATTCGAAAGACGAGACCGAATCGGCTGGGCAGGGTTCCGGGAAGAGTGCCGGATTGTACGGAAGCGAGTTATCGGCCTCGAACATGGTCCGCGCCGCGACCGCGGAGGTCGTGGGGACCTTCCTGCTGGTCCTGACCGGCACGGCGGTAGCGACCGCCGCGATCCTCCAAGCGCCCACGGCCGGTGAAAGCTACGGCTCGCTGGGCATAGCCCTGGCATTCGGGCTGATCCTGGCGGCGATAGTCGCCGCCATAGGCCACGTTTCGGGGGCCCACGTCAACCCGGCCGTCACCCTCGGCCTCGCCGCCACCGGAAAGTTCCCCTGGCGGTACGTGCCGACATACATCCTGGCCCAGCTCTCGGGCGCCGTCCTCGGGGCCTTCGGTACCTGGCTGGCTTTCGGCTCCGCGGCGCGCAACGAGGCTTCTCTCGCGGCAACCTTTCCCCAGGAAGGCGTCGGTGACCTGCAAGCGCTCGGGGTGGAAGCGATGATCACCTTCGTGCTGGTGTTCGTTATCGTCTCGGTCGCCACCGACGAGCGGGTACCGCCAGCGGTAGCCCCCCTGGCGGTGGGTTTCGCGCTCGCGGCCGGCGTGTTTATCGGGGGACCGGTGACCGGCGGGGCGGTAAACCCGGCCCGCGCCCTGGGACCGATGCTCGTGTCGCTGGAGTTCACGGCGATGTGGGTCTACGTGGTGGGGCCGGTGATCGGCGGTGTAGTGGCAGCCCTGGTCTACGACCGGTTTATCTCGAAGGCCGAAGACCCTGGATAGCGGTTGGGCTCCGTCACCGGAGCTCAACCGCCGCATGCACGGGGGTACCAGCTAACCTCGGGGCGTGCAGACCGCGGGCGAGCCGCGAACGCGCGGCGGCTACCGGCCGCCCATGAATTTCTTGGCGGCCGTGGCGGCGATCCCGGCCATAGCCGCCTTGGCCACCGGGTTGCTCGTCATGCCGCCGCCCCCGGTCATGCCAGAGCCCAGCATGCCGCCGACGAGGCCGCCCCCGCCGCTGCCGAGCATGCCCTTCATGAGGCCGCCCAAGGCGTCTGGTTGCTGCTGATGCATGCTGCTCGCCATTCGCGCCAGAAAGTCGGGGTTGCGCAGATCCCCCTCGCTGGCGTGCTGTTCTCCGGGGATGGTGCCGCCCGACTGCTGGGATTGCTCCTGCAACATTTTCCCGAACTCCTCGCGCTCTTCGGGGCTCATCCTCCCGAAAGCCTCGCGGGCCGAGAGCCGGTAGTCTTCCTGAGAGAGGTGGGGGGCGACCTCTTCGTAGCGGTCGGCCGCTTCCCCGTCGGAGATGCGCTCGTAAGGAGGACCCTGATCGTAGCGCTCCGCGAAGTCTCGATACTCCTGCTGGCGGTCACCGCCGCCCATCAACTGGTTCAGGAAATCCATACCCGTTCTCAACCCCTTCCTGTAGGACCAGGATCTGAATACCCTCACATACTTTCCCGGAACGCGCGGATGCTATGCGGCACTACTCCGGAAGGCATGGGGGCTCGCGCGCTGGACAGGCCACATGGTAGGGGTGCCGGAGAAACGGGTCTGGCCGGTACGCGCGACGCACAAGGCCGGCACGTACGCCCGGGAGCGAGCCGAAGCTCGTGGGCTCAACGGGCCGTGGGGGATGAGGGCGGTCGTGTTTGTCGGACGCTCTCTCCCGGACACCCGGCGGCTACTAAAGTTCCCCGCTCGTCCGCCGATAACGGTGCAAAAAGAAGGGAGGATGCGGGATCAGGACCGCTGTATTGCTGATCAGTACGGCCGCGGCCTACGCGGGGGTGTTTCTCTTGCTTTATCCGCTCGCCGGGCCGGGCGTGGCCGCGCTGGGGATCGTTCCGGTTGCGGTGGCGGGCTGGTTGCTCGGGATGCGGGGCGGCCTGGTGGCCGGCATCCTGCTGAGCCTGCCGGGGAACACGCTGCTGTTCAACCTGGCCGGGGAGCAGGGGCTGGACGTGATCTTCCGCCTGGGTGGCGGCGTTGGCTCGGTGGTGCTGGTGGCCGCCGGCGCCGGGGTAGGCCGCCTGCGAGACCTGGGAGACAAGGTGCGGGAGCAGGCCAGCGAGCTGGAGTACCGGGCGACCCACGACTTCATGACGGGCCTGCCGAACCGGGCATTGTTCACCCGGCGTGTCTCGCGCGCGCTGGGACGAAAACGCGCCGCGGCTGTAGGTAGACCAGAAAACGTCGCGCTGTTGTTTCTCGACCTCGACGACTTCAAGGAGGTCAACGATACCCTGGGCCACGAGGCCGGGGATAGAGTCCTGATCGCCGTTGCGGGGCGCGTTCGGGGTTGTTTGGGGCCTGATGACACCGTCGCCCGGCTCGGGGGCGACGAGTTCGTAGTCCTTCTGGAGCACCTGCCTCACCCCGAAAAAGCCGAAGAAGTAGCCCGGCGGATCTCGGGCCTCTTCGAGGAGCCTTTCGAGGTCGGGGGCCGCCTCGTCTTCGTCACGGCCAGCATCGGCGTCGCCCTGGCCGGCTCACCGGCGCCCGATCCGGACGGCCTGCTCAGCGAGGCGGATTCCGCCATGTACCGGGCGAAGGAGAACGGTAAGGCCCGCCACGAGCTGGCTCGCGCCGGGTAGCTAATCCCCGGCCTGGACCACCCGGCGTACCGTGGCTTCCGGGAGCAGGCCCGACTCGGAGAGCTCTCGTAGCTTGTCGGCGGCGGCGACGCGGCCGAGGACCTCGGCCTGACGCTGGCGCAGCCTGCGGCCATCGGGCCCCTCCTGGTGCTCCAGGGAGGCCACCACCTCTCCCGCCTCCTGCTCCCGGCGAGCCAAAGCCGCTTTTACAGGCTCCACCGTCGACGCGTCGATGCCCGGCAGACGTTCGAAGATGTCCAGCGCTTCGCCCGCGCGGTGGGCGGCGATCCGGCGGGCGCTCGCCTCGGCGTAAGGGGTCTCCTTCCGCGGCGTCCCGAACGGTCCGGGTAGAGCCGCGGCGAGTTTCTTCGCCCACGCCTCTACGCGGGGTAGCTCCCGAGGCCGCAGGTTCTCTGGGGCAGCGTGGCCCAGGCTGATCTCCTCGATCCGGTCTTCGGCCTCGTTCAGCAGGGTGCGGGCCGCCGAAGGGGGGAGCAGGCCGGCGTCGTGGAGGCGCTGGTACGAGGCGCGCTCTACGAAGAGCGCCTGGCGTGCCGCGACGTGGAGCTTCTCGTCGTCGGTAAGCTCGATCTTCTCCAGGTCCCGGTGGGCCTGGCGCTCCGCGGAGTCCAGGTGCGACCAGACGGTGGAATCGAAGAGGTTGAGGTCTACGAGGCGTTTGCGGGCCGCCTCGATACCCGAGAGGCGCGCGACGCCCGCGAGGTACTGCTGGGTGCGGCCGGGCCTGTCCAGCCCCAGACGGCGCACCAGGGGCCCGATCGTCGTGGCGTTGACCAGCAGCGTCGCCAGCACCACGCCGCCCGTCATCGCTATAAAGGCCTCGCGCTGAGGCAGGGATTCGGGGAGGGCCAGCGCCAGGGCTAGCGCCACCCCGCCCCGGAGTCCGCCCCATACCAGGACCGTCTCGTTGCGCCGGCCGACCCGCGGGATACCCGCGAACCGCTCCAGAACGGAGGCCAGCGGCACGACGGCTAGCGGACGCGCCGCGAGCACGACGGCGATGGCGAGCACCATGGCCCCGAGGTTTTCGAGTATGAGCCGCGGGTCGATGGCGAGGCCTACAAGCAGGAAGAGCAGGGCGTTGGCGATAAACTCCAGCGCCTCCCAGAGCTGGTCCCACAGCTCTCGGATGGCCGCCGAGGCCCGGCTCGGCGCCAGCCCGCCCAGCACTACACCGGAGGCGACCGTCGCCATCACGCCCGAGAAGCCCAGCAGGTGTTCGGTGAGGACGAAACCGCCGTAGGCAACGGCCACCGAGAGGGCCGCGGCCGAGAGGCGGTCGAGCCACGGCAGGATGGAAGCCGCGGCAAACCCCACCATCGTCCCGATGACGGCGCCGCCGAAGAACACGAGCAGAAAGTCTCCGGCTCCGCCCAACACGCTTACCTCGACGCCCAGGGCCGCGGCCAGCAGCACGTTGTAGCCCACGATAGCGACGCCGTCGTTCAGCATGCTCTCACCTTCTACGAGGGTGAGCAGGCGTTCGGGTACGCCGAGCTCCCGGAAGATGGCCACCACGGCCACCGGGTCGGTGGCCGAGATGAGAACCCCGAAGACCAGCGCGGCGACCAGGGGCGTGCCGAGCCCGAGCCGCAGCGTCACACCCACGAGCACCGCCGAGACCACGAGGGCGGGGATGGCCAGCACGAGGATCGGCGCCAGGTTGCGGAAGAACGTCCGAGTGGACAGGTTGGAGGCGGCCGCGAAGACCAGCACGGGCAGGAAGATAAAGACTAGGATCTCCTCGAACTCCGCGCCTTCCAGCGGGCTCTCGATCCCCAGCGGGCCGCCCAACCAGCCCGCGAGAAAGCCGAAGGCGGCGAGAACCACGGTGAGCGGCAGCCGCAGGCGCCGGGCCAGCACGCCCAGGAGCACCGAACCGGCCAGGAGCGTGGAGACCGTCAACGTCCACTGCGGCAGGGTCATGGTGCAGGCCGGGGTATCCGAAATCGCGTTCGACCGGATGTAGCGTGGGAGAACCGTCCGGCGGTGCCGGAAAGAACCTGCTTCGGGGACGCTCCGCCAACGCGGCAAACAAGGCCTCCGACGGGCTCGCGGAGCGCCCGGCGCCGACCGCCACGGCCTGCCCGGGCTCCGCCGGGCGCTTTCAGCCCTGTCGGCCGAGGGTCGTTCATCCCCGGGCAGTATACTGGATGCCAGGCTCCTGTTCGCCCGCATATAAAACGGTTGCCGGGTGTGCTTTACTGATCGGGGCGGGTGCGCCGGGCTCCGGCGCCGCGGTCAGGCCAGAGATTGGGGGGATTTCACTATGGACGCCGAGAACTGGGTAATACTGCTTACCCTCGTAAGCTACCTGGTGTTCATGCTCTGGATCGGCTACCGGGTGTCGCGCCGTATCCGGGGCATCGACAGCTACATCCTGGCCGGGCGTAACCTGCCGTGGTTCGTGCTCGCCCTGACCTTTCTCGCCACCATCGCCAACACCAACCAGGTTATGGGCCAGCCGGGCTTCGCCTACGAGAACGGGCTCTCATACCTCTTCTGGACCAACACCGCCGCCCTGACCATCGGGGCCATACTGCTGCCCCGCATCGGCACGCGGCTCAGGGGCCTCAACCTCTCCACGATCACCGACCTCGCGCACGTGCGCTTCCCCGGCAGCCGCAGGGTCCACTACCTGGTGCTGGGCTGGCAGGTGGCGTGGGGGATTTTCGTGACGGCGCTCTCGCTGTTCGGGGCTTCGCTGCTCATCGAGGTGGTCACGGGTCTCAACTGGCAGTTGAACATCCTGATCATCGCCGCCGTGACCATCGGCTACACGGTGCTCGGGGGCCTGCGGGCCGTGGTCATAACCGACTCCGTGCAGTGGATGATCATTATCTTCGCCACGGCGATCTTTATACCCCTGATCTTCTTCCGGGCGGGGCCGTTCTCGTCGTTCTTCGCGGAGTATCTCGGCCCGTCGGGGTTCTCGACCACAGAAGCTGCGGAGGGCACGAACCTCTTCGCGGGCTTCACGGATATCTTTACCCTGCCGCCGGAGCTGGCCTACGTGCCGTCCCTGATTGCCTTCGTTCTCGCGGTCTCGCTCTGGGTCCCGATTGACCTGGGCTTCGTGCAGCGGATGCTGGCGGCCCGCACCGCGGACCAGGGCCGCAAGGGCGCCTACGCCTACCTCGGGCTCCAGGTCTTCGTCCTGCTCCTGCTGGTAACGCTGGGAATGTACGGCGGCGCGCTGGTGCAGGGCCTCGAAAACCCGGACGAGGTGATCATCGTCCTCGCCCGGGACACGCTGCCGCTCTTCGGGGCGGCGCTGTTCGTCTCGGCGGTCGCCGCGGCGGCGATGTCCACGATGTCCACCTACCTGAACGCGGGCAGCAGCGTGATCGTGAAGGGCCTGGTGATGGAGATAAAGCCCGACATCTCCGAGGGGCAACGCCTGTTGCTGACTCGGGTCTTTACCGCGGTGTTCTGCCTTATAGCCGTCTCTTTCGCGCCGTTTATCTCGAACCAGGGAATCGTGGCCGCCGCGGTGGCGATCCAGATGATCCTGGTGGCGGCCCTCTCGCCCCTGATACTGCTCGCCGTGTTCTGGAGGCGGCTTACCGAGCGGGGCGCGTTCTGGGGCTGCCTGGTGGCCTCGATTGTGACCTTCGCGCTGATGATGTACGAGGGCGGTCCCGGCGTGGCGTTCGCCAGCCCCGGGCCGCTGGGTGTGCCCGTGCTGTTCTGGGGCGCGGCTGCCGGGGCCGTGTTCTTCGTGGGGGCGAGCCTCCTGCAGCCCTACCGCCCGGAGAGCATGACGCCGGAGTTCCGGAGGGTGTTCGAGGGCGACACGCCGCGTATACCGAACACGGACATCAAGGTGATGGGAGCCCTGTGGCTGTTCCTGGCGCTGCTCGCGGTCTACAAGAACACCCTCGGGGCAGGGACCGCCTTTCCGCCGCTGGGTGACGGGGTCGGCGGTTTTCTGACGGACGCCTTCTACGTGACCGTGGCCGTCTTCGTCTTCGGCGTGAGCGTCTACATGGTTGTCCGGCTGTTCGGCTACATCCGGGAGGAAGTGGCCCCGGAGGGGGCTGGCCGCGGGAAGGCCGACGCGGCTTCCGAGTAAAGGACGACGAGGTTTCGAGGGATGGTCGAGCTAAACACCTTCTCCATCACGGCGCGCTGCGCGCGGACGGGACAGCTCGGCGTGGCCGCGGCGACCGGGTTGCCGGCCGTCGGGATGCTGTGCCCCTTTGTACGCGCCGGGGTCGGAGCCGTCGCCACCCAGTCTTTCGTAAACCCGTACCTGGGGATCTGGGGGCTGGACCTGCTCGCGCAGGGCGGAGATGCCGGGACGGTAAAGGAACTGCTGCTCGGCCGGGACCCGGAGCCGCGGAAGCGCCAGTTCACCCTCGTGGACCGGTGGGGAAACAGCGGCGCCCACACCGGCGAGGAGTCCGATCCCTGGCGGGGACATCTTACCGGGGAGGACTTTGCCGCCGCCGGCAACCTGCTGGATGGCGAAGAAGTCCTGCGGAGCATGGTAGAGATCTTCCGGAGCACCCCGGGACAACCGCTCGTGGAGCGCCTGATCCTGGCCCTCGAGGCCGGGCAGGACGCGGGCGGCGACCGGCGCGGAGGACGGTCAGCAGCCGTTAAGGTGGCGTACCGGGAGGACTACCCCTACCTCGACCTGCGCGTGGACCAGCACCCGGACCCGGTCTCGGAGCTGAGAAAGACCTACGAGGTCGTCCAGCGGGACCTCCTGCCGTTGCTGCCGGACCTGCCGACCAGGGCCTCGCTGGCGGAGCATTCCAGGGACCTTTCCGAAGGCCGTTAGGCGCCGGAGCCTCCCTACCCGTCGGGGCCCGCCGGGCGCGTGACCGCGCCTTCGGAAGAGGAGGAGACCTGCGCCGCGTACTTGGCCATAACGCCCGTGGAGTAGCGGGGCACGGGCTCGGTCCACGGCCGGAGCCGGTCCTCTATCTCCTTGTCTGAGAGGTCCACGTTCAGGGTCCTGCCCGGGATGTCGAAGGTGACGGTGTCGCCGTCCCGGAGGGCGGCGATGGGGCCGCGATGGGCCGCCTCGGGGGCGACGTGGCCGGCCATGAGGCCGCGCGTGGCGCCGGAGAACCGGCCGTCGGTGAGCAGGGCGACGGACTCGCCGAGTCCCTGGCCGACGAGGGCGGCGGTGACGCCGAGCATCTCGCGCATGCCGGGGCCGCCCTTGGGGCCCTCGTAACGGATCACCACGACATCGCCCTCCCCGATGCCGCCCGCCTGCACCGCCTCCATCGCCTCCTCCTCGGAGTCGAAGACGCGGGCCGGGCCGGTGTGCTCCAGGCGGGTGTAACCGGCGACCTTCACCACGCAGCCCTCCGGCGCCAGGTTGCCCTTGAGGATCACGAGCCCCCCGGTCTCCCGCAGCGGCTGCTCGACGGGCAGGATCACTTCCTGCCCCTCAGCCTCCCAGGCGTCTTCGGCCTCCTCGGCAATGGTGCGGCCCGTGGGGGTGAGCTGGTCGCCGTCTACCAGGCCCGCGTCCACGAGGCGCCGGCCGAGGAGCTTCGAGCCGCCGGCCCGGTCCATGTCCACCGCGACGTAGCGGCCGCCCGGCTTGAGGTCCGCGATTATGGGCGTGCGGTCGCTGACGCGGTCGAAGTCGTCTATGTCGAGCGGGATGCCGGCTTCGCGGGCTATGGCGAGCAGGTGCAGCACGGCGTTGGTCGAGCCGCCGGTCGCCGCGACTGACGCGATGGCGTTCTCGAAAGACTCCCGGGTGAGGATGTCCGACGGCCTGAGCCCCCGGTCCAGGATCTGCATGACGAGCTTGCCGGCCTCCACGCAGCTTTCGTCTTTGCGCGGGTCGTTGGCCGGCGGGTCTGCGGAGCCCATCGGTGAGAGCCCGAGGAACTGGAGCGCGAGCGCCATGGTGTTGGCCGTGAACTGGCCGCCGCAGGCCCCGGCGCCGGGGCAGGCGCTCTCCTCCAGCGCGTTAAAGTCCTCCTCGGACATCCGCCCCGAGGCCCGGGCCCCCACAGCCTCGAAGACCTCCTGGATGGTCACGTCGCGGCCCTGGAAGCGGCCCGGCGCTATAGCGCCGCCGTAGATGACAAAGCCCGGCACGTCCAGGCGCGTGAGGGCCATCGCGCCCGCGGGGATGGTCTTATCGCAGCCGACGATGCAGACTACGGCGTCGAACATGTGGCCGCGCCCGACGAGCTCGATGGAGTCGGCGATCACCTCACGGCTGATGAGCGAGGTCTTCATGCCCTCGGTGCCCATCGTTACCCCATCGGAGATGGCGACGGTGTTGAACTCCATCGGGGTGCCGCCCGCCGCCCGGATGCCCTCCTTAACCCGCTCTGCGAGCCGGCGCTGGTTGAAGTTGCAGGGCATGGTCTCGATCCAGGTGTGCGCAACCCCCACTATGGGCTTGCTCAAGTCCTCGTCGTCAAAGCCGATGGCGTGCAGCATCGCCCGCGCGGGCGCCCGGTCGCGCCCCTCGAAGATGGTGCGGCTGCGGCGTCGGGTGTCGGTGTCCATGGAACCTCTCTCACTCTCTGATTTTTCTAATCATCGCATACCTCACGGCGCGGTATCCAGGTGCGGCCCCGACAGCGAACCTAGTCCATATGGACTATTGAAACAGGAGGTGCAAGAGGAGGATAATCCGGGATGGTGGGGAAGGGAGCAGGCGCCTTTCCCAGAGCGTGATTGGAAGGACGGACAAAGGAGAAGACGATGAGACGGCTGGTGTATCTGGCCTCGCTCTCTCTGGTGTTGATGCTCGTGCTGGCCCCGGTGGCCGGGGCGCAGGAGACGGTGACGGTGAGCATGGAGGACAACTTCTTCGACCAGGCCAACATTACGGTTCCGGCGGGTACGACGGTGACTTGGGTACAGAACGGCGACAACCCGCACACGACCACCTCGTACGACGGCCTGTGGGATTCGGGTATGATCGCGGGCGGCTCCGGCGGGTCGTTCTCGTACACTTTCGAGGAGCCCGGCACCTACGAGTACTACTGCATCCCGCACGAAGATCTGGGGATGGTGGGCACCGTGACGGTAACCGAAGACGCTGCAACCGATGACGGTACAACCGACGATGGTGCCGCCGTGGACCAGTACGCCGAGGAGACGGTCGTGGAGGCAGACGACGAAGCGCCGCTGCCCGCCACCGGCGGCCCGGGGCTCCTGCTGACCGCGGCCCTGGCGGCCCTGATCTCCGGCCTCATAGGCATCTCCTTGGTGCGGCGCCGGATTTCATAGAAGGCCGCGAGCCAGAAGGAGGGAGCCTGCCCCTCCTTCTGGACCAGGAGCTTATACACCCGGCTTCAGGGTTTAGAATGGCCGGGTGAACGGCGCCGGCCGAGACCTCCGCATACCGATCTTTCTGGGTATTACCGTGGTGCTCTGGGCGTCGGCGTTCGCCGGCATCCGGGCCGGGCTGGAGTTCTACAACCCCGGACACGTGGCGCTCGTGCGGCTGCTGGTCGCTTCGCTGGCGCTGGGGGCCTACGCGGTGGTGGTGCGGATGCCGCTGCCGGAGGCGCGCGACCTGCCGGTGGTGGCGCTGGGTGGCTTTCTCGCGTTCACCGTGTACCACGTCGCGCTCAACTACGGGGAGGTCACCGTCACGGCGGGTCCGGCCAGCCTGCTGGTGAACACCGCGCCGATCTTCACGGCGCTGCTGGCGACGGTCTTTCTCGGGGATCGGCTCAGGACGGCCGGCTGGGTGGGGATGCTGATCAGCTTCGGCGGGGCGGTCCTGATCGCGCTCGGCGAGGGCGGGGGGCTCAGGCTCGACCCCGGGGCGTTTATTATCTTGATCGCCGCGGTCTCCGTGAGCATCTACCTGGTGGTCCAGAAACCCTACCTCCGCAAGTACGGCGCCCTGAACTTTACCGCCTACGCCGTGTGGGCGGGCACCCTGTTCACGCTGGTCTTTGTGCCGGGGCTTGGTGGGGCCCTGGCCGCGGCGCCCGCCGGCACTACGCTCTCGCTCGTCTACCTGGGGATATTCCCGACCGCCATAGCCTACGTCACCTACGCCTACGCTTTCTCGCGCATGCAGGCCTCGCGAGGCGCCAGCTTTCTGTACCTGGTAGGACCTGTGGCGTTTCTGATCGCCTGGGTTTGGCTCGGCGAGGTGCCGAGCGCGCTCTCGTTCGTCGGCGCGGGGGTCGTGCTCTGCGGGGTCGTCCTGGTCAACACCCGGGGCCGCACGAAGTAGAATTGAGGTACAGGCACGCGACAAGGCGGTTTTCATGGAGACGCGCAAAAAGCAGACCCGTCGTATAAGCCCCGGGGCCCGTATCGGCCACGTCCACCTGAAGGTGGCCGACATAGAGCGATCCCTGGGCTTCTACCGCGACCTTCTGGGTTTCGAGGTTACCCAGTGGTACGGGGAGGACGCGGTCTTTCTCGCGGCCGGCGGCTACCACCACCACATCGGCTTGAACACCTGGTCGGGCCGGGACGTGCCGCCCGCGCCGCGCAACGCCGCCGGGCTCTTCCACCTGGCGATTCTCTACCCCGAGCGCCGTGACCTGGCGCAGGCTCTCCGGTGGCTTGTAGAAGCAGACTACCCCATAGATGGCGCCTCTGACCACGGCGTCTCCGAGGCGCTCTACCTGCGCGACCCGGACGGCAACGGTGTCGAGCTCGCCGTAGACCGGCCCGCCGAACAGTGGCCGCGGGACGAGCGTGGCAACCTCGCGATGGTCACCCGCCCTTTAGACGTAGAGAACCTGCTCGCGGAGCTTGAGTGAGGAGGGCCTGCTAGCTCTTCCGCCGGACGAAAAAGAGCCGGAGCTCCCCCCTCTAAAGCTCCGGCTGTCTTTCGGAGGCCCCCGGAAGGTAATATCCCCGCCAGGAGGGGGTGATGCCCCGCTCACTTGTGGAGGGTTGTTCCGTGGTTGAGGCTCCGTCGAAGGTGTTATCGGACGGGCCGGCGTAGAACTTTAACGCCCGTGAAACTCGACGCGGATTCGAGGGGGAATCTGCGGCGGGGTTCCCGGCTTAGCCCGGCGGAGCCGCGCCGATCATGGCGTCTTCGGCCTCGGTGGCGAACATGTGGAGCCCGAGGCGCTCGGAGATCTCCTCGCACACCCGCACCCCGCGGACGCTGTTGCCGTGCGAGTCGAGCCCCGGCGAAAAGACGCCTATGCCCATCTTGCCGGGGATTACCGCCAGGATACCGCCGCTAACGCCGCTCTTGGCCGGCACGCCCACGTCGAAGACCCACTGGCCGGCGGCGTCGTACATGCCGCAGGTGTGCATCACGCTGAGCAAGTCTCTAACGTGGCGCCGGGGGAGTTCCCGCTCGCCCGTGATCGGGTTTACGCAGCCGTTGGCCAGCGTCGCCGCCATCACCGCGAGGTCCCGGCACGTTACCTGGACGGAGCACTGCTTGAGGTACATGGCGAGGATCTCCTCCACGTCTCCGGAGACCATGCCCTGGCTGCGCATCAGGTAGGTCGTGGCCCGGTTGTGGTCCGCCGCGCTCATCTCGGCCTCGAAAGTGTCGTAGTCTACTTGCAGGCTCTCGTTGCCCGCGTAGCCTCTGAGTATCTCCAGCAGGCGTTCGACTTTCTCCACCGGGTCCGCCCCGCGCACCAGGTAGCTCGCCACCAGCGCCCCGGCGTTGAGCATGGGGTTGTAGGGGCGGTTGTTACGCTCGTCGAAGACGATGGAGTTGAACGCCTCGCCGCTCGGCTCGACCCCGACGTGCTTCAGGACGTGGTCCCGCCCGTGATCCGCGAGGGCGAGGCCGTAGGCGAACACCTTGGAGATGGATTGCAGGGCGAAGGGCGTCTCATGGTCGCCGACGCAATAGGCCTCGCCGTCGGTGCTCACGAGGCATATGGCGAACCGGTTGCGCTCTTCGGCGGCGAGCTCCGGGCCGTAGTAGCCGCGCCCCGACTCGTAGTAGCTCACGGCGTCGTCTCCCTCCCGCAGGTGACGCTCGTAAAGCTCCTCTATCCGATCGTTTATGCGGCGGCTGATCTCGGGCGTGGGCACGCGGGTTCTCCTTTTCCGGGGAAGTATCTGCAAGAGCTATTATCGTGCAGGGAGCAGGGTCCGGGCCAGGAATCGTGCAGGGAGCAGGGTCCGGGCCAGGAAGCTTCCCCGTTTGTCGCGCGCCAGGGCGTCTGGCGGCCCGAAACGCGTCAACCGCCGCAATCCCGGAGGGCGCGGGCCGGCGCAGCCGCCGTGTGGGACCCTGCGGCGGGCGCGGTAGAATGGGCGCATGGAACTTGAAGGAATAGGCAAGCTCTTGATCGGCGGGGCGGTGCTGCTGCTGGTGCTCGGCGGCCTGTTCCTGCTGCTCGGCCGGATCGGAATCGACCGGTTGCCGGGAGACCTGGTCTTTCGCCGGGACAACGTAACGATCTACTTCCCGATAGGGCTCATGATCCTGCTCTCCATCCTCGGGACCATCCTTCTCAACATCTTACTCCGGCGCTAGATGCTGACCGCCGCGCTCGACTACGAGCTGCCCGAAACCTTGATCGCCCAGAAACCCGCCGAGCCTCGCGACGCCTCGCGTCTTCTGGTGGTGGACGTGCCGCGGCGCGAGATCTCCCACCACACCTTCCGCGACCTGCCGCGCTTTCTAGGTGGCGGCGACGTCGTAGTGCTGAACGAGACGAAGGTCATACCGGCCCGCCTCCCGGCCCGGCGGCCCGGTGGCGGCCGGGTAGAGTTGCTGTTTCTCCGGGACCTCGGCGGGTCCTGGGAAGTCCTGGCCCGGCCGAGCAAGCGCTTGAGGTCCGGCATGAAGCTCTCCGCCGGTACGGAGGTGGTCGAGGTGGCCGAGAGCCTCGGCGACGGCCGCTGGGCCGTGCGGGGCGTGGACCTGCCCGGCACCTTGGCCCGGGCGGGACACATGCCGCTGCCGCCGTACATAAACTCGAACGGGGAGGCGGAGGCCGCCTACCAGACGGTTTATGCCCGGCATCCCGGGTCTGCCGCCGCGCCGACCGCCGGCCTCCACTTCACCGACCGGGTGCTGGCGGAGGTCGAGCGGGTGGGGGCGAAGCTCGCGTACGTGACGCTGCACGTCGGGACCGGGACGTTTACGCCGGTGCGCGCGGCGAAGCTGGAAGAACACCGGATGCACGCAGAGCGCTACCACGTGCCGGTGGAGACCGCCCGGGCCGTGAAAGAGGCGGGTCGGGTCGTCACCGTGGGCACCACCGTCGCCCGCACCCTGGAGAGCTGGGCTGCGAGCGGGGTGCCGGAGGGTGAGTCGGAGCTGTTTATCTACCCCGGCTACCGGTGGCGAACCGTCGACGTGCTGTTGACCAACTTCCACCTGCCGCGCTCGACGCTGCTGGCGATGGTGATGAGCTTCGCCGGGGTGGAGCTGGTGCGCGAGGCGTACCGGGTAGCGGTCGAGGAAAGTTACCGCTTCTACTCGTTCGGGGACGCGATGCTGCTTCTCGGCGGCGGGAGGAGCCCGTAGGAGCGCCGGTCACCATAGAGGTCGCCACCCGGGATGGCGAAGCCCGGGCCGGGATCCTTCGCACCCCGCACGGTACGGCCGAGACGCCGGCCTTTATGCCGGTCGGTACCAAGGGCACGGTCAAGGGCCTTACACCGGAAGATCTGAAGACATTGGGTGCCGGTGTGGTTCTCGGCAACACCTACCACCTGTACCTGCGCCCGGGCGCGGACCTCATAGAAGAGGTCGGCGGCCTGCACGCGTTTACAGGTTGGAAAGGGCCGATGCTCACCGACTCCGGAGGGTACCAGGTCTTCTCCCTGGCGAAAAAGCGCACGATCTCCGAGAAGGGCGTCGAGTTCGCCTCCGTCTACGACGGCTCGCGGCACGTGTTTACCCCCGAACTAGCGACGGGGGCTCAGGAGAAGATCGGCGCGGATATCGCGATGGTGCTCGACGAGTGCCCGCCGGCCGGCATGGACTACGACTACCACGCGGAGTCCTTGCGGCGGACGGCCCGTTGGGCGGAGCGTTGCAAGGAGGCCCACACCCGCCCGGACCAGGCCCTGTTCGGGATCGTCCAGGGCGGCCTCCACCCGGACCTGCGGCGGGAGAGCCTGGAGCGGACGGTGGAGATCGGCTTCGACGGCTACGCCGTGGGCGGGCTCTCGGTGGGGGAGTCCCGGGGGGAGATGCTGGAGGTGCTCGGGTACACGGCGCCGATGCTGCCGGCGGACACGCCCCGGTACTTCATGGGCATCGGGGACCCGGTGGGCATCCTGGAGGTTATAAGGCTCGGGGTAGACATGTTCGACTGCGTGCTCCCCACCCGGATCGCCCGTCACGGCGCGGTGCTCACGGCGGACGGCCGTCTCAACCTCAGAAACGCCCGTTTCCGCCGGGACTTCGGGCCGCTGGACCCGGAGTGCCCCTGTGAGACGTGCGCCGGTTACAGCCGGGCATACCTGGCGCATCTGGTTCGGGAGGACGAGCTTCTGGGTCACCGGCTGATCACCTACCACAACGTCCATTTCACCCTTGAGTTGTGCCGCCGGGCGAGAAAAGAGATCCTGGCCAGCCGCTACGGGGAGTGGTCCCGAGCCTGGATCTCCCGCTACACCGGCGAGTGACCTGCAAAGCACCCAGGGTCCTGCCTCGCTGATAGAACCCCGGGTGCTGAGGAGTTCGCTGCTACCTGGTAACCCTGACGATCCTGGGATCGCTGCCCGAAGCTTTGAGCACCCCTGGTTCCCCGGCGAAGCGCGCCCGGAAGGCGGTGTTCTTCCCGACTTTCACACCTCTGCGGGAGAAGGACCCGTTGCTGCTGGTCCTGACCTTACCGGCGGGCGTAAAAGTCCTGGCGCCCTTCGGCTTCTTGAACAGCTCGATGGACTTCCCGGTCAGGTTCGTCGGGCCTCCCACCGTCCGCAGCTTGCCGGAGAGCGTAACCCTTCCTCCGGGCCGCACCTTCGCGGGTTTCGCGGCCAGGCCGACGAAAGAAGGGGCGGCGCCGACGATCTTGCCCTGAATAGAGAATAGGCTGGTCTGCACGCGGTTGATGCCCGTACCCCGGCCTCCGGCGTCCGGTCCTTCGACGCGGAAGAAGTTGGTTCCGCGCGGGCTGCCGACCACCCGGTGATCTACGAGCGGATTGCCGACGTAGCCTACCGGTGCTCTGGCGCCCGTCATCGGGTCCCAGATCAGGAACGGGTCTACCTTCCCGAACAGGGCATCGCGGAAGTTGCAGCGGGGGGCGGCGGGGTTGGGCGAGAGGGCGCACCCGATATCTTCGGTGAAGTTGATCACCCCGCCCCTGGCTGCGCCGCCGTTCTCCGCCCGGAAAGTCTTGACCCCGTAAGGATGGGTCACCTTGTATGTCGCTCCGGGACGGAGGTTGTCTACCCGGATACGCACCCGGCTGAAGCTGACCTGATCCCCGTCTCTCACGGCTTCGTCGGCGCCGCCGAAGGCCGCCTCGCGGGCCAGAACCAGCAACGCCCGTCCGCCGGCTCTGCGCTCTATGGAGGCTTCACCGGCCCACCAGAACGCCTCCTCGGGGAAGTTGCTCAGTGCAGGGTCTGCCGCTACCGAGGCCGGCTGGGTGGGGTTGGGCAGGCCTTCCAGGCACAGCGGCGGTCCATCGAGGCACAGCCCGAGCTTCAGGCCGTTGGAGTCCCCGTACCAGTTGGGGTAGCCGTGGTTCGCGTTTACGGGGCCGACCTGTTCCGGGACGGCCAGCGCGGGACGGACGAGTACGAAAGCGGCGAGCATCAAGGCCGCGAGGAGCGCCAGCGCCAGAACGAGCGACGCTCGTATCGCCTCACCCCCGATCCTCATCCGCCATCTAGCTTGCTCCATGATCTGTTTTCCTTTCGTTTGGCTGCAGACTACCCGGAAACCTTTACCGGACGACCTTTACCAATTCCGGTGGGCTGGAGGCCGCCCTCAAGCCGGTAGGTTGGGCCGGCTCGGATGGGCCTTCACCCGCGAACCTCGCCCGGTATACGGTATTGGCCCGCGGCTTGACGCCCCGGAGGATAAAGCCGCCCTTGCCCCCGGTGGTCAGCTTTCCGCCGGCTAGAGGCGTGAACCTGGTGGCTCCCTTGCTTTTCTTCAACAGGATCACCTGCTTGCCCGCCAGAGGTTTGCCGTAGGAGGTGAGCTTGCCGGAAAGCCCCACGCTATTGCCGCGTTCTACCGGCGAGGGACGGGCGCCCAGCGTGAGAGCGGTCTTCGCCCGGCCCGCTATCTTGCCCTGTATCGAGAACAGGTCCGTGAAGGCCGTGTTGTTGCCCGGGCCGCCGGCATTCGGGCCTACCACCCGGAAGAAGTTGGTGCCGTTCGGGCTGCCGACCACCCGGTGCTCCACGAGGGGGTTGCCCACGTGGCCTCTCGGTGGCGCGGGAGCCACCGCCGGGTCCCACCGCAGGAACGGGTCTACCTTCCCGAACAGGGCATCGCGGAAGTTGCAGCGGGGGGCGGCGGGGTTGGGCGAGAGGGCGCACCCGATATCTTCGGTGAAGTTGATCACCCCGCC
>ML214226.1:0-21959 GCA_004563715.1 Actinomycetota bacterium
AATTCTGAAATTTCAGGTGGTTGCTCACAACAAAATTTCGGTTCTACGTTGAACGGTCATAAGAGCGCTGCAGCCACTTCTACGTTTTCGGTTTGTTTAGCCACAGCGTTCGGGTTGCGGCCTGCGTTTTGCCGAAGCTCCGGGTCTTTTGGGATAGACCAGCTGTCCGCGCGTAGACGGTGGCCTTCGCGCTAGCGTCGCGCCAAAACGCTCCTGCATGAGGACCGCGTTGTACCTCCGGCCGTTACGGGTGGGCCGTCAAACCAGAGTTGCTTTGCGCGTTGGACGGGTACCGTAACCCGGCAAGCAACCACGGGCATCCGGTCCTCGAAGGCTGCAACCGGGGATGTATACCTCGGATATCATCTCCCGCTTGCGCCCAGTAGCGGGGCTCGTCGCCTGCCTCCTCAGAAGGGAAACACGTCAAACAGCTTTGCTTGGTCTTTGGCGCATGTCGTACCCGGAGAGACGCTTCCTTATCTGGAGTGTCCGGCCTGACCGCTTATCGGCGGCTCGTCGGGCAATGCCGCGTTTAACGCTAGTAGCACTCGGGAAAGCTCTCTATGGCAGAAAAGAAGGTGCGGGTGACGCAAAGAGCCCTACGCAGGCAGCCTGGGTTTATGTTGCGTCCTGGACCTGCGCAGACAGGAGCAAGCAAGGTGAACGGCGCGAGTAGTGTCGTAAGCTTTCTCAAAGGTAGCAGGAGCGGCGGGGAGATCGCGGTTCTATATCTGGCGATGCTGGCCGCGCACGCGGTCGGCGACTTTCTCCTGCAGACCGAGTACATGGTCGAGCACAAGCTCGAAGATCCCGGGGTGCGGGCGCGCCACGTGACGGTCTACACGGCGGCCTTCGTCCCCGTGGCGTTCCTATTCCGGGCCGACGCCCGGAGGGCGGCGCTGTTTCTGGCGCTGGTGTGGATCACGCACTTCGTGACGGACTCTCGCCGGTGGGCTGCCGGAGACGAGTGGCCGGTGCTGCCGGTCGTGGTGGACCAGGCTATTCACCTGGTGACGCTGGTCTTGCTCGGCAGGCTGCTGGTGGGTGGCGGGCGTTTGAACGCTCGGTCGTCCGCCGGTCGCAGGCCAAGATAGACGTCAGAGGGCGGGTTTCGGGTATTCTCTGGCAGCCGGAAGGCTTCCTCTGTGGCGGATGAAGGTCGGGCAGCTAGGTCGTGGAGGGGATGAGTGACTTTAGGCCGGCGCTGATGCGCGCGCACGGAAAACCCTGCACCTGACGCTGGTGGTAGTAGAGGTCTATCTCCAGCGGCGCCAGGATGGCGGTCGCCAGGTACTCCAGGTCGAGGTCACCCTCCAACTCTCCCGCCCGCTCGGCGGCCCGCAGCAGGCTCAGCACGGTCCAGCGGAGCCAGTCCCGCGCCGGATGGGAGAGGTGGGCGAGACGTTCCGACCCCGAAAGAGGTTCGTAACCGCCGTAGAGCAGGCCCAGGTTCTCCTCCGTAAAACGCACGAGCCGGTCCAGAAACCGCTCCAGTTTCTCCACCGGCCCCCCGCCGGGGTCCCCGATCATCCGCAGCGTCTCTTCCTGGAACTCGCGGGTCGGGTCGTCGAGCAGGGCCTGGCAGAGTAGACCTTTGTGCGGGAACCGCCGGTAGAGCGTTCCTTTGCCGACGCCGCTGGCCCGCGCTATCTCCTCCATCGTCACCCGGGTAACACCCTTCTCCTCGAAGAGCCCGCGCGCCGTAGCCAGGATCACACGTCGGTTCCGGGCCGCGTCGCGCCGCTCCCCCTCCGGTAAAACACCCCGTCCGTTGTAATCTAAATGCCAGCCGCCCGGCGTTTTTCCTGGAATCATGCCCTTACACGCTCCTCAAGCCTTGACAGAACCAGTCTACCGCTTTAACCTCTAGCTTGAAAGTGGACGCACGTCCGTTTAGTGATGAAAGGAGCGAACGAGATGGCGAAAGTAGCGGTGATCTACTACAGCGCGACGGGTAACGTTTACAGTCTGGCCCGGGCGGTCGAGGAGGGGGCGAATGAGGCCGGGGCCGAGGTGCGGTTCCGCAAGGTCCGGGAGTTGGCGCCCGAGGAGGCCATAAAGAGCAACCAGGGGTGGCACGACCATTTCATGGAGACCCAGGACGTGCCGGAGGCAGAGCTGGAGGATCTGGAGTGGGCCGACGCCTACGTCTTCGGGACGCCGACGCGCTTCGGGAACGTGGCGGCGCAGCTCAAGCAATTCCTGGACACCACGGGCGGGCTGTGGTTCGAGGGCAAGCTCGCGGACAAGGTCGTGGGCGGCTTCACCAGCGCCCAGAACCCGCACGGAGGCCAGGAGTCCACGCTGCTCTCCATGTACAACGTCTTTATGCACTGGGGGGCTGTAATCGTCCCGACCGGCTACACCTCGGAGGAGATCTTCGCCGCCGGCGGCAACCCTTACGGGGCGAGCAGCACGGAGGAGCCCTCGGAGGAAGAGCTCGCCGCGGCCCGCTACCAGGGTCGGCGCATCGCCGAGAAGGCCGCTGCGCTGGCCGGGAGCCGCGTCTAGGGATATCATGGCGCCGTGAAGCCCGGCGTCCACAAGTTTCTTCCCACGGAGCGCGTTCACTTCGGCGCGGGCAGCCTGGATAAGCTGGGAGACGAGGCCCGGTCTTACGACCGGGCTTTCGTCGTGACCGGGCGCACGCTCTACGAGCAGACAGATCTCATCCGGCGCGTCGAGGTGCTGCTCGGCGAGCGGCACGCCGGCACCTACGCCGACATGGGCCAGCACACTCCGGGCAGCGCCGTCGAGGCGGCCGCAGGTGAGGCCGCGTTGGCCGCCGCCGACCTGCTCGTGGGCGTCGGCGGGGGGAGCGTCATAGACGGCACCAAGGCCGTCGCCCGGCAGCTCGGCTACCCGCGGCAGGTCGCCGTACCGACCACGCTCTCGGCGGCGGAGTGGGCGCACCGCGTCGGCGTAACGGACGAGACGGCGGGCCGCAAGGAAGGCTTTGCCGACCCGCGGGCCGTGCCGCCGGTGGTGATACTGGCCCCCGAAGCCACGCTCTTTACCCCGGAGAAGTTGTGGCTATCGACCGGCATCCGGGCGCTGGACCACGCCGTCGAGGGCCTGCTCTACGGCGGTGAGCACCCGGTAACGGACGTGACCGGCCTCGAAGGGGCGCGGCGGCTCGTGGAGTACCTGCCGCGTTCGAAGAAAGACCCGGGGGACGTGGAGGTCCGGGCTGGGCTCCTGGTCGCCGCCTGGCTCTCGTACTTCGGGCCGATGAACACCCCGATGGGTCTCTCGCACGCCCTGGGGCGCCGGATCGGGGCTAGCTACAACGTGCCCCACGGCGTCACCTCCTGCATCACGCTGGCCCCGAGCCTGCACCACATGAGGGACCGGCTGCCGGAGGAGCGGTGGAGAAGGCTGGAGAAAGCGCTGGGCGGAGACCCGTCAGCCCGCATCTCCACGCTGGTCGGGGAGCTGGGACTCCCGAACCGGCTGCGCGACGTAGGCGTCCCCGAAAAAGACCTGCCAGAGTTGGCCGCCGAGTTCGGGGATCGGGCGGAGGATGCCGGGGCTATACTGCGCGCGGCCTACTGAACCGCGGCTGAGGGGAGAGAACGGGTGTCGGCTACGGAAGGTGCGGGCGAGGAGGCGACGCTGGCCCGGCGGGCACGAGAGGCCTGGGAGGCGAAGGCGGCCTTCTGGGATGGGATGATGGGGGAGGGCAACGAGTTTCAGCGCCTCCTCGTCGGCCCGGCGGCTGAGCGGCTGCTGGGGATAGAGCCTGGGGAGACGGTGCTCGACGTGGCCTGCGGCAACGGCGTCTTCAGCCGCCGGCTGGCGAGCCTCGGGGCCAGCGTGGTCGCCACCGACTTCAGCGAGGCCTTTATCGGGCTGGCACGGGCGCGAACCGAACGGGCCGGCCTCGCGGACCGCGCCGAGTACCGCGTCGTGGACGCCACGGACGAGGAAGAGATGCTCGCGCTCGGCGAGAGCCGCTTCGACGCGGCGGTCTGCAACATGGCGTTGATGGACCTGCCGGCCATCGAGCCGCTGCTGGGGACGCTGCGCTGGTTGCTCAAACCTGGCAAGGGGCGCTTCGTCTTCACCGTGCAGCACCCGGCGTTCAACTCCAACGGCGTGCGGCTGTGCCTGGAAGAGGAGGACCGGGACGGGAGCCTCGTCGAGACCTACGCGGTAAAGGTCACCGGATACCTGGACCTGCCGCCGGGCGTCGGCGCGGGCGCGCCGGGAGAGCCCGCGCCGCACCCGTACTTCCACCGGCCGCTCGGCGAGCTCTTCGGGGCGTGCTTCGAGGCCGGGTTCGTGATCGACGGGCTCGAAGAGCCTTCGTTCTCGGAGCCGGAGGGGGAGGCAGGGCCGCGCCGGGCGCTTTCCTGGCAGAACTTCCGGGGCATACCTCCGGTGCTCGCCGCCCGGGCGCGGCCGCCGCGGCGATGAATCCGTCGTCCCGGCAGACGTCGTAGAATCTGGTGGTACTGGTGCGACCAACTGAAACGAACATCCAGAGCACGGCCTTCCCGACGCTGACGGAGGACCAGATCGCCTTCCTGAAGCGCTACGGGGAGGTGCGCCGGACGGAGCCCGGACAGCTCTTGTTCCAGGAGGGCGACACCACCTACGACTTTATCGTTATCCTGGGTGGCGCGGTGAGCATCGTCGAAAGCTTCGGGGGCGCTTCCCGCACGATCGCCACCCACGGCGCGGGCCGCTTCCTCGGCGAGATGAACATGCTCACCGGGCAGGCGGTGTACCTCTCCGCCGTCGTCCGGAAGGAGGGCGAGGTACTGGCGATACCACCCGAGGGCTTGAGGGAAGTCGTCACCGAGGAGCCCGCCCTCTCGGACATCATCCTCAAGGCGTTTCTCGCCCGCCGGGCGGTGCTCATGCAGGTCGGCTCGGGGCTCCGGATCGTCGGCTCCCACCACTCCCGGGACGCCTTGCGCCTGCGGGAGTTCGCCGTCCGCAACCGGCTGCCGCACGCCTGGCTCGACCTAGAGGAAGACCCGGAGGCCGGGGCCTTGCTCCGGGAACTCGGGGTGGACGCGGGCGAGGCTCCGGTCGCCGTGTGGCAGGGCAGGGCGCTCAGGAACCCGAGCAACGCAGACCTCGCCCGGGCCATAGGGCTCGACGTGGACACCTCCGGGGAGCGGACCTACGATCTGGTCGTGGTCGGCGCCGGGCCGGCGGGGCTGGCCGCCGCCGTCTACGGGGCGTCCGAGGGGCTCTCGACCCTTACCCTGGAGTCCGTAGCCCTCGGGGGGCAAGCGGGGACCAGCTCCCGCATCGAGAACTACCTGGGCTTTCCGGCGGGGCTCTCGGGTTCGGAACTGGCGAGCCGCGCCATGGTGCAGGCCAGCAAGTTCGGCGCCCGCACCACCGTTCCCCAGGAGGCGTGCGGCCTGGAGCGGGAGGACGGCTGCTACAAGATACGGCTCTCGGAGGGTGGCGAGGTCCGGGGCCGGAGCGTCATAGTGGCCTCCGGCGCCCGCTACCGCAGGCTAGACGTGCCACGTCTGGACGAGTTCGAGGGCCTGAACGTACACTACGCCGCCACCGAGGCCGAGGCCCAGATGTGCGCGGACGACGAGGTGGCTGTGGTCGGCGGCGGCAACTCGGCCGGACAGGCCGCCGTGTTCCTCGCGAAGCGGGCCCGGAAGGTCTACCATCTCATACGAGGCGGAGACCTCCAAAAAAGCATGTCGCGCTACCTCGTGGACCGGGTCGAGGGTGACCCCAACGTAGAGTTGCTGCCCCACCACGAAATCCGCGAGCTGGTGGGCGAGACCGCTCCGCTGGAGGGCATCGTAGCCGAGGACAACCGCACCGGTGGACGGCGCACCCTGCCGGCCCGGGCGTTGTTCGTGTTCATCGGCGCGGAGGCCAACACCGGATGGCTCGAAGGCGTCCTGCAGCTCGACAGCAAAGGCTTCGTGCTCACGGACCGGAGCCTGGACGGGGCGGTGCTCGACGACTGGTGGTCAGACCTGTCGCGGCGGCCCTACCTGTTCGAGACGAACCTGCCCGGGGTCTTCGCGGTCGGCGACGTGCGGAGCGGCTCGATCAAGCGGGTCGCTTCCGCGGTGGGCGAGGGTTCGATGGCGGTGCGGCTCGTCCACCAACACCTGTCGGAGCCCGGACCGTAATGTACTTCAAGGGTAACCGGGCCACCGCGAGGGGCGCCGGGGACGTTCGCCCGGAAAAAATGTACCCTATCGTTCGGACAAGCTCGTGAACTACCGAACCCCGAGCCGTTGAGTCGCGTGGCGGTCGCCTGTAAAGTGCGGCCCGGCGCAGCCGGCGTGTACCGGTTCGCGCCGGTGGCGGGCGGAGCAAAGGGAGGTTATGAGGGGCATAATCGAAGCGCTGATCCTGGGGGTAGTGCAAGGGATAACGGAGTTTCTTCCGATCTCGAGCTCCGGACATCTCCTGTTGGGCCAGTACTTCTTCGGCATGGACCAGGAGAGGTTTGGCCTCACCTTCGACGTTGCGCTGCACCTGGGCTCGCTGCTCGCCGTCATCGCCTACTTCTGGCGGGACCTGGCGGAGGTGGGCCGGGCGTTCGTGCGCTCCGTGCCGCGGCCGGACTTCCAGGACCCGGGCCAGCGGATGGCGTACCTGCTGATCCTGGCCACCATCCCGGCCGCCGCCCTGGGCCTGATGTTCCGGGAGTTCTTCGAGACCGGCCTGCGCTCGCCCTGGATCGTGGTCGCGAGCCTCACGTCTTTCGGGGCGTTCTTTATCGTGAGCGAGCGGCTGGGCAGCAAGACGAAGACGGCGGCCAAGATGAGCTTCGGGAACGGCCTGGTCATCGGGGTCGGCCAGGCGATCTCGCTGTTGCCCGGCGTCTCCCGGTCCGGCGCGACCATCAGCTTCGGCGTCCTGCTGGGCCTGGACCGCCAGGAGGCGGCCCGCTTTTCTTTCCTCATGAGCATCCCGATAACCGCCGGGGCCGTCGCCGTCCAGCTACCGCGGGCGCTGGACGAGAACTTCACCCCGTATGTCGGGTTCCTGTTCCTGGTCGGCTTCGCGGCGTCCGCGGTGGTCGCCTACCTCTCGATCAAGTTCCTCCTGGCCTTTTTCCGCCGCTACAGCCTGCGGGCGTTCGCCTACTACGGCTTCGCCCTCTCGGCGCTGGTGGCGGTTTTGCTCCTGCTCGGATACTGAAGCATAAAGCCCGGCCCCCGCGTTTGGAGGCCGGGCTTTGCGGTCGGGATCCGGTTATTCCGGTTGCTGCTGCATCTGCTCTTGCAGAAGCTCGTTAGCCTCCTCGTTGAGCTCGGCGAGCGTCTCCCGCACGTCGGCCCCGTCCACGATGGCCGCCATGTCGCTCTCCACCTCTTCGCGGACAAAGTCGTAACCGGGGACCGAGGGTTCGGTCGTGCCGTATTCTAGTAACTCGAAACCGGCCTCGTACTGCGGGTTTTCTTCGAAGTAGTCTTCCAGGTCCTCGGCCACGCTCTCGCGAACGGGGAAGTAGTTGCTGGCCTGAGCCCAGTCGGCCTGGACCTCAGGGCTCGTATAGTAGCGGACAAAGAGCCACGCCGCCAGCTCTTCCTCAGAGTTCGTTTTCGGGATGCTTACGCTCGCGCCGTAGATGTTGGTCACGGGTTCGTCGGTGGTGTAGGGTATGGTGGCGACGTTCCAATCGAAGCCCGCGCCGTCCTCGACGGCGGCCTCGTAGAATGGGATGCCGGACGTGCTGCCGATGGTGAACAGCGAAGCACCCTGCCCGAAGTCCGCCTGGTCGCCGTAGTCTTCCGTCATCAGGGTGGCGCAATCCTCCTCGAAGAGCCGCTGGAGTAGCTCCATGGACTCGACGGCTTCCTCGGTGTCGTACGTGTACTCTTCGTTCTCCCCGTCGTAGATGTCGCTCCCGCTGGCAAAGACCAGGCTGGCGAACGTGGAGGCGTTCATGTCCGCCGTGTAGCCGGTGGCACGGTCTCCATCGGCCCCGCTAAAGGGGTTCTCCGCGGCGGCGCAAGCCATCTCCTCGAACTCTTCCGGGGTTTCGGGCGGGCCGTCGTAGCCTAGTTCTTCCAACCAGTCTGCGTTGTAGTAGAGCGCCTCCAGCGAGCGGTTGGGCGGGAAGCCCAGCCGGGCGCCGTCGAAGGTCGTGAAGACGTCCTGCTCGTAGAACGCGTCGAAGAAATCGTTCTGTTCTTCCTCGGAGAGCCCCCACTCCTCGCTCTCGATTATCGGCGTCAGGTCCACCAAGGCGTCGGCCTGCTGGTATGTAGCGGCCTGGTTCTGGTAGGCGACGACGAGGTTCGGGGCGTCGTCGGTGTTGAGCAGCGGGAGCATCTGCTGGAAGATGTCCTGGTAACCGCCCTGGTACAGGGGCTCGACCGTGATGTCCCACTCGTTGGTCTCGTTGAACTCCTGCACTATGCGCTCCAGCTCCTCCTCGCGCTCCTGAGAGTGCTGGTGCCAGAACGAGATCTCCTGTCCCGTGGGGTCTACCTCGTCCCAGTACTCGCCGGTATCGGAGTCCTCCGCGGCTCCTTCCCCGCCGCCGCAGGCGACCACGAAAGCCAGCAGGAAGGCCATCAGGCCCGCCAGTACCGGGTATCTCAACAACTTCCTGTTTCGCATGATCCTCACGCCTTTCCTCAAGTAGGGTTCACTGCTTCAGGCCGGAGGAGGCGACCCCCCTCCGTAAACTGCTTCTGGGTGATGAAGTAGAGGATGATGGTCGGCAAGATAGCTATGGCCGCGCCGGCCATGATCAACTGCGTCCGGGCCCCGGCTTCGTCGACCAGCGACCAGAGGCCGACCATCAGCGGCCGCCATTCGTGGCCCGTCGTCACCAGGAGCGGCCACAGAAACGCGTTCCACGACCCGATAAAGGCGAACATGGCGGCCACCAGCAGGGGTGCCTTGCTCATGGGCAGGACTATCTGCAGCAGGAAGCGCAGGTGTCCGGCCCCGTCGATGCGGGCCGCGTCCCACAGTTCCCACGGTATCTTGATAAAGAACTGCCGGAGCAGAAATATGCTGAACGCGCTCGCCAGGAAGGGGAAGCTGAGCCCTTGCAGGCTGTTCAGCCACGAGCCGCCCGGCAGCGGGATTATGTCGCCCCGGATAACCAGGAAATTGGGGATCATGGTGATCGTCTCCGGCACCATCAACGTGCTCAGGAGAAGGGCGAAGATCACGTCCCGCCCGAAAAAGTGGAGCCGGGCGAAGGCGTAGGCGGCAAGCACGGAGGTGACCACGACCCCGGTGACGATGGTGGCCGTCATCAGCACGGTGTTGAGAAAGTACCGGGCGAAGTTGGCCGCCGTCCACGCCTCCACGTAGTTGCCGAACTGCGGCCTCTCCGGCAGCCACTGCCGGCCAATGGACTCGCCTAGCGTCATCAGCGAGGTCGAGAGCATCCAGAAAAACGGGATCGTGGAGACTAACGCCGCGAGTGCCAGGAACGCGTACACCGCCGAACGGAGCAACGTGGGCCGGAACCTGGAACGCGGAGCTTTTGCGGAGCCGGTGTCGGGTGTCCTGCTCGGGCTACTCATAGAAGACCTTCCTGCCTAGAACCTTGGTTTGGACGTAGGTGAGCGCCGCGACGATGCCGAAGAGCAGCACGGCCTGGGCCGCGGCTTCGCCGAACTGGTTGCTGCGGTAGAAGGTGTCGAAGATAACGATGCTCGCGACGTCTACCGAGCCCTGGGCGGAGGCGACCCGCATCGGATAGATGTGCTCGAAGGCCCGCATCGTCCCGATAAACCCAATGAGCGCCAGGTAGTAGGTGACCGGCGAGAGCATGGGCAGCGTTATGTGCCGGAACATGTGCCAGCCGTTGGCGCCGTCTATCTCGGCCGCCTCGTAGAGGTGGTTGGGGACCGACGATAAGCCGGCCAGCAGGATCACGACGTTGAAGCCCAGGTAAGCCCAGACGCCGAAGATCATTATGGAAACGAGCGCCAGGCTCGGTCCGGCGAGCAGCCCCCCGACCTCGACACCGAAGAGAAGCTGGGCCACCGGACGGGACTCGAAGAGCCAGCCCTGTGGCCCGATCCCCACGTAGCTGAGGAAGCTGTTCACCAGCCCCGTGTCGTCCGGGCTGAAGATCGTGCGGAAGACGACCGCCCCGGCTACCACCGGGGTAACGTAGGGTAGAAAGAGCACTATCCGGAAAAGGGTCCGGCCCCGGATCTTCTGGAAGAGCAGCGAGGCCAGTACCAGGCCGAGCCCGATCTGTACCGGCACCGTACCCAGGGCGTAATACAGCGTTATCGGCAGCGAGGGCAGGAAGCTGGAGCCGCTGGCCTCGATCATGCGGCCCCAGCCCAGCGAGAGCGTGAGGCCGCCGCCGATGAGGAACACCGCGGCCGCCAGCCGCACGACGAGCCCCCGGTCCGTAACCGCCCGGAAAGCCCCGCTCCAGACCTTGTACGCGAGCACCAGCAGCCCGATCCCGGCCACGAACGTGAGCAGGCCGCCCCAACTGCCGATCAAGTTGGCGTAGTTGCTGAACCCCACAAACCCGCCCTGCTGGACCCTCCAGGCGTACAGGCTCATGTAGAAGGCGTACAGGATGGGGAAGAGCCCGAAAAGGAATATGACGAAAACGGCCGGCGCCACGAACAGGTAACCCCGCAGGTGCTCCCGCAACGCCAAGCCAGATACCTCCAGCCGCGGCTTGCCTTCCCGGCGGCCAACGACCCGCAAACGGCTTCGGACGGACCCCAGAGCCGCAGCGAGCCGCGTGCCCGGGCCCCTCCTAGCCTCGCTCACGCAGCCCCAGCGTCCGCGTGGAAGCGGCCCCACCCGGAGAAACTCAAGCCTTCATGCCGAGGTCGGACAGCACCCGGCCAGCCACTGCCGAAAACACCTGGAGAGTTGTTCATGGCTCCCCTTCTAGCTTGCGATCGAGCCGGGTCCCACTATAACCGGACCATCCGAAACCCAAGTAAAATCGCGGATAAACCTAAGTAAACTTTGCGTTAATTAGTTTTTCTTCGCTTTGAGAACCGAGGATCAGCAAGAGAAATTCTCCGTCTTCAGGCTCGTTCGTGGCTTGACTCCCGGGGAAACACGTTTAGAATGTTGCACGGCTGTTGTTTAGCTCAAGCTAAATCAATTTACGTACAAGGAGGTGGGCGCTTGTCAGAACCAGGCAGTAGTAGCGGCGCACGGCCGCGCGACCTCCGCTCCACCTCGTTCTCTTTTTGATCTTTCTCCCGGAGTAGGCTCGCGCGGCTTGCCGCGATGGATGCGTGTTGCAGACCGTTGCCGGGCCGCACGGCGGCTCTTTCGAAGTCAGGAGAAAGACGAATGCAGATAGATGTAAACCACGTAGAACGCCTTGTAGAGCAGCGCAAGTGGAGCCAGCTAAAGGAGCAGCTCGACGGGTATCCGGCACCGGAGGTCGCCGATCTGTTGATGGACCTGCAGAAGCAAGACCGGGTGCTGCTCTTCCGGGCGCTGCCCCGGCGGCTCTCCACCGAGGTGTTCGCCTACCTCGACACCGAGACCCAGAACGCCCTGATCAAGGAGCTGACCGACGAGGAGACCCGGCGGGTGCTCGCCGACATGAGCCCCGACGACCGGACGCAGGTCTTCGGAGAGCTTCCGGGGGAAGCGACCCAGAAGCTTCTCAACCTGCTCTCGCCGGAGGACCGCCAGGAGGCCCAGGTGCTGCTGGGTTATCCGGAAGAGAGCGTCGGACGCCTCATGACCCCCGACTACGTGGCCGTCAGGCCGCACTGGACCTGCGGACGGGCCCTGGACCACATTCGCAACCTGGGCATAGACCGCGAGACCATAAACTGGGTCTACGTCACCGACGAGCGGTGGCACCTGCTGGATGCGCTCACCCTGCGCACGTTCATCGTCGCCGACCCCGAAAAGACCGTCGAGGAGGTGATGGACTACCGTTTCGTGGCCATCCCGGCCACGGCCGACCGGGAGGAGGCCGTGAGGACCATCCAGCGTCACGACTTCGAGGCGGTGCCGGTGGTGGACACCGAGGGGGTGCTGGTGGGCATCGTCACCGTGGACGACGTGCTGGACGTGGCCGAGCTCGAGGCCACCGAGGACTTCCACCTCTACGGGGCCGTGCGGCCGCTGGAGAGCAGCTACCGCGAGAGCGGGCCGTGGGCGCTATTCCGCAAGCGGGTTCCCTGGCTCGTGGCGCTGGTGCTGGTCGGCCTGATCTCCAGCGGGGTCATAGAGGCGTTCGAGGAAACCCTGGCGGCGGCCGTGGCCCTGGCCTTCTTTATCCCGCTGCTCATCGACTCGGGCGGCAACACGGGCTCGCAGTCGGCGACCCTCATGGTCCGGGCGATAGCCACCGGGGACCTAAAGCTCTCCCAGTGGGGGAAAGCCATCGGCAAGGAGCTGCTCGTCGGGGTTTCGCTCGGCGTCGCGCTCGGGCTGGCCGCCGGTGTGCTCGGGCTCTTCCGGGGCGGGTTGGAGATAGGACTCATAGTGGGCTTGACGATGGTGGCCATAGTGCTCACGGCCAACCTGATCGGGGCCGCGCTGCCGTTCGTGCTCTCGAAGCTGGGCATAGACCCGGCGGTGGCGAGCGCGCCGCTGATCACCACGGTGGTGGACGCGACGGGCCTCATAATCTACTTCTCCATCGCCACCCTCGTACTGGACATCGCCTAGCATCACCTGCGAAAAACGTTGGGCGGGGCCCGCGAACGCGAGCCCCGCACGTTTCGCCGAAGTTTTCGGCGCCGGGCTCCCTTGCTGGCGGCGGTTCAGGAGCCGCCCGAGGAGGGCTCGATGATCGCCGACATCGAGCCTTTGCAGCGCGGTATGAGCGGGTCGGGACCGAAGGCCAGGATCTGGTCGCGCTTCAACTCCGCGACCTCGCGGTTGGTCGTCGCGACCACCACCCGGCCCACGGTATCCACCTTTACCGCCATCTGGAAAGCCTTGGCCGGAGAATGACCGAAGATGGCCCCGAGCATCCGGATCACGTACTCGTAGCTGTGATCCTCGTCGTCGAGCAGCACAACGTTGTAGGGCGGTAGCCCCTGCGTCTTCTGCGCCTTCTTTTCTTTGGGTCGGGCTACGGTGCTCGTCATAGCGGTTTCAGGGTAGCACGATAGGGAGTTTGTACTCAAACGTCTCCCGGTGTCTCCGATGGCACCCCCAGGAGCCAGGTAAACCAGGACGAGATCGACTCTGGCCAGCGAGAGGGGCGTACGACAGAGGAGAAGGAGATGCGCAGGAGCCACCGCGAGATCAAGAACCCCGCGCCAGGGGAAAGAGATCCTCCGAAAAGCAGCGGTGGGTTCAACCGGCAACCACCGTATCTGCCTGTCAAGGCCGTAACCACGCCCTCGGTATCCTTGCCGCCAGGGCTCACCAGCCTCGTGAACTGTCTGGCAAGTTCCACGATGGGGCCGATCGCGGTGCCGCGCAGCCTGAGAGTCAGACCTCCTTCCCAATAATGGCCGGGAGCCGTCCGCTACGCGGCCTCCTCAGGCAGCCCGGCACGGTATGGTGGGAGGCGGGTTGCGGAGGTTGTAAGAGTTCAGCTGGCAGCGCCGTCAAAAAGACTGGCCGGCCCACCAAAACGGACTCCTTGCCTCTGTACTACGGCTGATTCGATTCTTCCACTTTGCTCGCTTCTCGTTCTTCGCGGGGGTTACGGTTTTCCTGGTCGGGTGTTTCGGTTTCGTCGTCACCGTTGGTTCGCCTGAACAGACGGGTTCGCTCGACCAGCAGATAAAGTACGGCGCCGACGACGATCGCGTACTCGGCGCCGTAGACAGCCAGGACTACGCCCATAACGCCGGCGACACCCCGTTCGGCGTTGGTAGTGACTTGTTCCATGCCAACCTGTATACACAGGTAGCCCGTGATGATCAGCGTCAATGAGAGCGCGATGGGGAGTATGGGCTGAAAAGCGCTGACCAGGGGCAGGAGAAACAAGGCCAAGAACCCCGCGATCCAGAAGGTGCCGGCGCCGCTGAAGATTGACTCCATAGCCGCCCGGCCTTTGGCGTACCGCGCAGCCACCGTGGCGGTAACGGGAGTCCAGATCGGCCCTGCCAGGCCAGGATAGGGCGCGAAGAAGGAGTGCAGGAGGTTGCGAACACCGGTGACGAGATGCACCCGGTTGGGGTCTGTGTCGACCACTTCATCCGTCCTGTCCACGTCCACCCGGCGTATAAGGGTGGTTCCGACGATAATGTCGCCATAGGCGATGACGTATGCGATGATGGCTGTCGGGATCGCCAGCAGGAAGATCTCCGGGCCCGGAAACCCGACGGTGAAGGGCAGATAGTTCCACATCTCGCCAAAGCTCGGTTGGGTAAATCCCCACTCGATGTCGGGCCGCGGGTATTCTCTTATGGCCCAGGCCACCGCGATGGCCACGAACAAGCCTGGCACCATGCCGTAGTTGCCGATAAACGTCAGGATCCTGCTTCTCTGTTGCAGGGCGGCGAAAGAGAGCGAGAACAACATGTAGATCACAACCAGGCCCCCGATTATCAAGGAGATCGGGGTCTCGGCCAGGCGGCCTCCCTCCTCGATCTCTCCCAGGAGAGCCGCGATCCCCGCTCCCAGAAGGATGCCCGCTTTCAGGGAGGTGGGAAGGTATTCGACCAGGAGACGCCCTATCGGGGTTACGCCCAAGATAATGAAGATGAGGGTGACGAGAAGTTGCAGGGCCACCAGGGCCTGAATCGCCTCTGGGCCAGGCTCAAAGCCCTCCAGGTACAGAACGACGACCGGAATAGCAGGCGTGATCCAGCCCGGAACAAACGGCACTCCGAGTAGTGCCGGTAGCATGAAACCTATGCCGCAGATGAACACGTAAGCCAGAGCTACCTCGTACGGTAGGCCCAGGTATTGCTCTAGCAACGGGATCATGCCCAGGCTCACGACGAACAGAAAGATTGCCTGGACAAACTCCGCTTGCTCGAACGGATAGTGAACCAGGGGCAACCTTATTTTGAACGGCCCCAGTGGCCAGTACGGCTGTTCCTGTCCTTCTCCCCGCTGGTACAGATACTTTGCCATCGTGGCTCCTCCTTCCCCCCGGACCTTGTATCCGGGCCCGAGCAACCCTCCTTTACTTTAATTAATTTCGGAAGCTCGTGCGCGGCTTAGGCTACGAGCTCACCCTTGTTCCTGACCTTTGCGTCCCTGCCACTCGGGGTCGCGTTTTTCCAGAAAGGCGCACATGCCCTCCTGGGCGTCGGCGAAGGTGGCGTTGAAGGACATGACCTCCTTCGTGTAAGCGTAAGCCTGCTCTACGGGCATCTCCAGCTGCCGGTAGAACGCCTGCTTACCGACCCCGACGACCAGCGGGCTGGCCTCGCAGATCTTGTCTGCAAGCTCCCGCGTTGCGTCTTCGAGTCCTCCGGCGGGCACGACCTTGTTTACCAGGCCTTCGGCGCGGGCTTCCTTGGCGGAGAGGAACTCGCCGGTGAGGAGCATCTCCAGAGACTTTTTCTGGCCTACGGAGCGGCTGAGGGCGACCATCGGGGTGGAGCAGAAGAGCCCGATCCTGACGCCGGGGGTGGCGAAGCGGGCCTCTTCGGAGGCGGCGACGAGGTCGCAGGTGGCGGCGAGCTGGCAGCCGGCCGCCGTCGCAACGCCGTGTACCTGGGCGATAACCGGCTGCGGCAGGCTCTGGATGGACGTCATGAGTTGGGTGCAGACGTCGAAAAGTTCCCGGTAGAAATCCGGGGTACGGCCCACCATCTCGGAGAGGTCGTGACCGGCGCAGAAAGCCGGGCCTTCCCCGCGCAGGATAACGACGGAGACCTCCCGGTCCTCCTTCACGGCCTCCAGGCAGGAGATCAACTCCCGCATGTGCGCCAGCGAGAGGGCGTTGCGTTTCTCCGGCCGGTTCATAGTGACGTAGGCCACTTCTCCGTCTCGCTCGAACAGGATGTGCTCGTAGGTCTGTTCTTCGGCTTTTAGCATTTGACGCTCCTTACTGGGCTTCGTACTCGCGGACCTCCACGGCCTCGACGCGGCCCCCGATCTCCACGGCCCCGTCGGCCGCCGGGCGGGCGGAGATCTCCGAGCCCACACCCTGCCGGATGGTGACCGCACGCCCGAGCCGAGCCGCGAGCCGGACGGCGTGGGCGCCGGTCGCCTCGTCCTCCTCCACCCCGAGCCGGGGTGCGAAGACCCGGCAGCGGACCCGGCCCGCCACCTCGTCCTCCCAGGCCCACACGCCTACGAGGTCGTGTCCCTCGGGCGGTCCGGACAACGCTTCTATCTCTGACGGACTCCCCAGCTCCAGGTGCTCGAACGGCGGCGCCCACTCGGGGAGGCCGGTGATATAGGCGGTGTCGCCCTCGACCCTCGCGTACACCTCTCCGGCGGGGGGACGCAGGACCGGGACCTCCGACCGCTCCCGCGCCAGCAGCCAGGCGGTGCCGACGAGCGGGTGCCCCGCGAACGGCAGCTCGGTGCCCGGCGTGAAGATCCGCACCTCGCCGAGCCCGGCGCCGTCCACGAAGACCGTCTCGGAGAAACCCAGCCGGGCGGCGACCTCATGGCGGAGATCGTCCGGAACCTCGCCGCCGTCGAGGAAGACGCCGAGCGGGTTGCCGCCGGCGCCGTTCTCCCCGACGAAGACCTTGAGGACGTGGAGCGTAGCCATCGGGGCTAGTGAACCCGCTTCTCCTGTCCGGCCCACTCCCTATCGCGCAGGACGAACTTCTGTACCTTGCCGGTCGAGGTCTTGGGCAGCTCGCCGAACTCAACTGCGGCGGGGGCCTTGAAGCGAGCTATCTTCCCCTTGCAGAAGTCTATTATCTCCTGCTCGGTGGCTTCCTGGCCCTTTTTGAGGGTGACGAAAGCCTTGGGGCGTTCGCCCCACTTCTCGTCGGGGATGGCGACCACGGCGGCCTCCATCACGGCCGGGTGTTGGTCTATGGTCTGCTCCACCTCTATGGTCGAGATGTTCTCGCCGCCGGAGACGATCACGTCTTTAGAGCGGTCCCGGATCTCGACGTAGCCGTCCGGGTGCCACACGGCTACGTCGCCGGAGTGGTACCAGCCGCCCTCGAACGCCTCGCGGGTGGCCTCCTCGTTCTCGAAGTACCCCTTGCCGACCATGTTGCCGTGCATCACGATCTCGCCCATCGTCTCCCCGTCGCGGGACACGTCGTTCATGTCATCGTCCACGACCCGCACCAGGTCCGCGGTGACGTAGCCCTGGCCCTGACGCGCCAGCAGCCGGGCTTGCTCTTCTAGGTCTAGACCATCAAAGCCCGGTCCAGGCCGGTTCACCGTTATTGGGCCGTACACCTCGGTGAGGCCGTAAACGTGCAGCGGATCTATGTTCAATTCAGTGAGATTTCCGATTAGGGTGGGGGAGGGCGGGGCGCCGGCGATGACGGCGGCTATGGTACGCTCTAATTCGCGGGCGTTCTCGTCGTTGACGATCCCGATCTGAACGGTCGGGGCGGCGCAGTAGTGCGTGATCTCCTCGGCCTCGAACAGCTCCCAGATGCGCGCGGAATCTACCTTGCGCAGGCAGACGTGGGTTCCCGCTATCGCGGTGACCGCCCACGGGAAGGTCCAGCCGTTGCAGTGGAACATCGGCAGCGTCCACAGGTACTTCGTTTCGTAGCCCATCCCGGCCTCGATAACGTTGCCCAGGGCGCTCAGGTACGCCCCCCGGTGCGAGTACATCACGCCCTTCGGGCGGCCCGTGGTGCCGGAGGTGTAGTTGATGGAGATGGTCTCCTCCTCGTCTTCCAGCACGTCCTCCACGGGCTCCGGCGAGCCCTCGGCCAGGTAGTCCTCGTAAGGGTCTCCGGCCTCGCCGGTGTCGTCGATGCGGACCTTCTCCACGTCCTCCACATCAGCCAGCAACCGCTCCAGCTCGGCGTCCACGAAGACCATCTTCGCCCCCGAGTGCTCGATGATGTACGAGACCTCGTCGGGGCCGAGGCGGGTGTTGATCGCCACGAGCACGAGCCCGGCGGCCGGGACGGCGAAGTGGGCCTCTAGCAAGGGCGGTGTGTTCGGGCACAGAAACGCAACCCGGTCTCCCTTGCTCAAGCCCGCTTCTTTGAGCCGCGAGGACAGCCGGTTTACCCGCTCCTCCAGTTCCGCGTAGGTGTAGCGCCGGCCGCCGTAGACCACGGCGGGTTTCTCCGGAAACACGTACGCGCTGCGCCGCAGAAAACTCACCGGTGTAAGCTCGCTGCGGTATACCTTTCCGTTCATCTATGCCTCCTCGAATGACTCCCGCAATCCCTACCCGAGTATAAATTATGCTCTTATACGCCGCACCCTGCCAGTGCGGATGACGGCTAGAAGCAGACAGGAGGACGTTGTGACCGGCAAAGACAGGGAAGTTCGAGCCTACAAACTCGAGGACGACGGGAGAATCCCGAATAATGAGCTGCCGCTGCTCATGTACCCCCAGGCGCTCGGGGAAGGCGAGAGGACGGCCTCGCGGTGCAAGGAGCGGTTCGCGGAGAACGGCTGGGGCGGGGCCTGGGTAAACGGCGTCTTTTCCTACCACCACTACCACTCCAACGCCCACGAGGTGCTGGCCGTCGTAGGGGGCAGAGCCAGCCTGGACTTCGGCGGCCCGGAAGGTGAAACGGTCGAGGTCGAGGCCGGGGACGTCGTGGTGATCCCCGCCGGCGTCGGCCACCGCAACGCGGGCTCTACCGCCGGCTTCTCCGTGGTCGGCGCCTACCCGCGCGGCCAGGAGAGCTACGACCTGCGCACCGGAGAAGAGGGCGGGCGCCCGGAGGTGCTGGAGAACATCCGCAGCGTCCCGCTGCCGGACGCGGACCCCCTGTTCGGCACCGATGGGCCGCTGCTCCAGCACTGGGCAGAGCAGGCTTGAAGGTCAGCCTTCGTTCTCTCTGAGGTCTGAGGCGATGGCGGCGAATTGCTCCAGGGCGGCTTCCAGGTCGTCGGCTATCTCCGCGGCGATGATATCGGGATCTTCGAGGTCGGCGGAGTCTTCGAGGCTTTTGTCCCGGATCCAGGCCAGATCCAAGTTCGCGCCTTCGCGGCGCAGGATCTCCTCGTAGGTGTAGCGCCGCCAGCGACCATCAGGGTTTTCTTCGCTCCAGGTGGGCTGCCTCTCGTATCGGTTCTCGGGGTTATAGAGTTCTACGAACTCGTCGAGGTGCTGGCGACGGAGGGGGTTCTTCTTGAGGGTGAAGTGGGTGTTGGTCCTGAAGTCGTAGACCCAGAGCTCACTCGTCCAGGCTTCCTCGCAGCCGGGCTTTTTGTCGAAGAAAAGGACGTTGGCCTTGACGCCGGGAGCGTACCATATTCCGGTCGGCAATCTTAGCAGCGTGTGTACGTCGCACTGGCGGAGCAATCTGCGGCGCACGGTCTCGCCGGAGCCGCCCTCGAAGAGGACGTTGTCTGGCACGACAATGGCGCAGCGACCGTCTACATCCAGCAGGGTGAAGACGTGTTGCAGGAAGTTGAGCTGCTTGTTCTTGGTGGTGGTCCAGAAGTCCTGCCGCTCGTAGGAGACGTCTTCTTTTTCCAGGCCGCCTTCCTCGGTGACAAAGGAGACGCTACTCTTTTTACCGAAGGGTGGGTTGGTGAGGACCATCGAAAAACGTTCGCCGGGATCGGCGGCGAGGGAGTCCACGCCGCCTGTTACGGGCGAGGGGTCGGCGTCCATGCCGTGCAGATAGAGGTTCATGGCGCACAGGCGTCCGGTGTTGGGCACGAGCTCGAAGCCGCGAACGAAGCCGCTCTTGAGGTGCCGTTTCTGGTCGGGGTCGAGGTCTGCGCCGTACTCTTCCAGAACGTAGTCGTGGGCATTGACGAGAAACCCGCCGGTGCCGCAGGCTGGATCGCAGAGGGTGTCTTCCGGGGTGGGGCGCATGACGTCCACCACGGTCTTTATGAGCTCGCGGGGGGTGAAGTACTGGCCGGCGCCTTTGGGTGACTCAGAGGCGGAGCGGGAGAGGATGCCCTCGTAGATGTCGCCCTTTACGTCGGCCTGCATGGAGGACCAGTGCTCCTTGTCTACAAGGTCCACGATCAGGCGCCGTAGCAGGGCGGGGTCCTGTATTTCCAGCCGCGCCCGCTTGAAGATCTCGCCGAGCAGTCCCTTTTTCTGGCTCAACTCCTCCAGCACGCGGCGATAGTGAAGCTCCAGCTCCTGTCCGTCCCTCTCCAGGAGGCTCTGCCAACCCAGCTCGGGCGGCATCATGGCCGGGCGGTTGTACGGGGGCCTGGTGCGCTCGTCGGCCATCTTGAGAAAGAGGAGGAAGGTGATCTGCTCGGTGTAGGCGTGGAACGGGAGGCCGGCGTCCCGCAATACGTGGGCGTAGCTCCAGGCCTTGTTGACGATCCGCTGGGTGTGGTTCTCCATACCGCCGAAAGATACAGCGGATCGGTCGCCGATGCTCATCCCCTGGGTGCCGGGGCATGTGCTTTCCGGTAACATTAGCGTGAGCTTGCAGGCAATCTTTGCGTACTACGGGAAGCGAGAGGGATGATCGGCTACAGGGATCAGGGCTACGAACGCCTTATGCGCCCGCTGTACAGCTTCGCGGAGGCTGACCGGCTGGCGGGGGTGACGCGGGGTACCTCCAGCCGCTGGCTCAAAGGGTACAGGTACTGGTACACGGACGAGCGCCGGGCAGCGCCGCCGATCACACCCGAGCGCAACCAGCCCGGCGCGGTGTCTTTCATAGACTTGGTAGAGGTGATCGTCACTGGCAAGCTGCGGCAGAGGGGCTTTAGCCTGCGCCGCATCCGGCAGATCAACGAGTACTGCCAGCTCGCGCTAAATCGAAACCGTCCGCTGGTCACGGAGACGTTCAAGACCGACGGCCGGGAGGTCTTCGTAAAGGCCCAGGGCGGATTCCTGCTGGACGTACTTCACGGTCGGGGCACCCAGGCGTGGGACGAGGTGCTGGACCCGTTCCTGGACACGCTGGATTACGAGGGTGAGCTGGCCCGGCGCTGGTGGCCTCGGGGCAAGGCGGAGCCGGTCGTCGTAGACCCCGACTACGGCTTCGGCCTGCCGGTGGTTAGCGGCTCCGGCGTCCGCACGGAGATCGTAGCGGAGAGGTTCCGGGCGGGCGACGCCCCTGAAGACATAGCCTACGACTTCGGTCTCAGCCCGGCCGGGGTCGAGGCCGCGCTGCGGTATGAGTTGCCCGACGCCGCGTGATCTTCATTGACCGCTCGATCCCGAGAGGGGTTGCCGATGCGGTCAAGAGGCTACGCGACGACGTACGCTGGCTGGAGGACGAATTTCCCCACGACGTACCGGACGAGGAGTGGCTCGCCGTAGCGGGGCAGAGGGGCTGGCTCGTTATCACGCACGACCGCAAGATCCGCACCCGCCCCGGTGAGCGGCGGGCGATCATGGAGAACGGCGTCGGCTGCTTCATAATGACCTACCGGCAAGATCTGAAGAAGGATGAGATCGTCGCCCTGATCTCCTCCACCCTGGAGGAGATGGAGCGCAGGTTCGAGGCCACCCCGCGACCGTTCATCTACACTGTCAGCAAGGGCGGCGAGTTCAGGGAGTACGCCCGCCGGCCCAGCTCGTGAGGCTTAGAACAGGCCGACCTGGACCGGCTTCTTGCGCCGTTTCTTTCTGGGCGCGGACTGCTCGCGCTCGGCCCTGATCCGCTCCAGCAGCTCGTCCGCAGGCTCGTCGGCGGGGTCTTGCGGCACCAGCCTGCCCTCGAAGGCCCGCTTCAGGATAGACTGTCGCAGCCGGGAGGCGCGCTTCAGGTTCGCCTCCACCTCGGCTTCGACCTCCTGGATGATGGACAGGCGGCGCTCGACCTCCGCGACGATCTCTTGTTGTTCAGCGAGTGGCGGTAGAGGTATAGGAGTTTGCTTGATATCGGTCCCCGATACGCCTGTCTGACCGGCTGTTGTACGTGCTCTGCGCCTAATGTGCTCTCTGGAAGCTCCTACATTGGAAGACAACTCCAAGTATGCAGGATTCACTGTACCGAGCACCGCTTTGACCCGGATAAGTTGAGATATCGTCAAGAGTTGTGGATCGGCTCCCGATCACGCGG
>ML214226.1:21969-23632 GCA_004563715.1 Actinomycetota bacterium
GTGGCGTTGGTCAGAGCCGGAGCAAGGTTCGTAAACGGAGGGCTGGTAGAAGGAGATGAGGAGAAGGTAGCCGCGTGATCACGGAGTCTGATCCACAACTCTTGACGATACCTCCTGCCTCCGCTCTATCACGGATATAATCAATAGGTCTCTTAGCAGCGATAGCACGATTAGTCCTCCACGTTATCAGTGCACAATTGAGAGCATTGTGCGCTTTGCTTTCTTCGCCAGAATCCCGCAAGTACGCCACCGGAAACAGATGATGATACTCACGTTGAGTCACGTTGCTCGGCGGAGATATCGTCAAGAGTTGTGGATCGGCTCCCGATCACGCGGCTACCTTCTCCTGTTCACTTCCTTCGACCAACTCTCCGTTTCTGAATGTCGCTCCGGCCCTCACCAAAGCAACCAAGTGATGTCCGTTTAGCCTCCGCCACCTCCCTTCGGCGGCTTCCAGGAGCTTGAAGATCATCGCCAACCCCGCCTGCCTCGATCCTGGCCCCTTGGTTATCTCCGTCCGTGCCCTCACCGGCGCGAAGGTACTCTCTATGGGGTTGGTGGTCCGAAGATGCACCCAATGCTCGGCCGGATAGTCGTAGAAGGCCAACAATAGCTCTTTCTCGGAGGTGATCTTCTCTACGGCTTTGGGCCACTTAATCCCGAACTCACTGGCGAACTGCTCGATCGCATTCTCGGCCTCCTGCTCGTTCTCGGCCTCCGTGATTTCGTGAATCGCCTTCTTGGCCCGAGGATGGACGCTCTTGGGCATCGAGTCGAGCACGTTTTTGGTCTTATGGACCCAGTCGCGCTGATGGCGAGTTTCGGGAAAGACGTCGCGGACGGCGCTCCAGAAGCCTAAAGCGCCGTCTCCCACCGCGAGCTCCGGCGCACGCATGCCACGCTTTTTGAGCTCCCGCAAGAGCTCGGCCCAGCTCTCGGTAGACTCCCGGTAGCCATCTTGAATGGCCACAAGCTCCTTGGTGCCATCCAGGCGAGCGCCGACCATCACCAGGCAGCACAGCCTCCCGTCACCTCCGAGACGAACATCGGTATGGATGCCGTCCACCCACACGTAGACGTAGTCTCTCTCGGAGAGGTCGCGCTTCATGAAGTGCTCGCGCTCTTGTTGCCACCGCTCCGTAAGGCGGGTAATGGTGGCCGCCGAAAGCCCGGCCTCGGTGCCGAAGAACTCCTCCAAGGCCGGAAGGAAGTCCCCGCTGGAGAGGCCGTGAAGGTAGAGTAAGGGCAAGACCTCGGTGACCTTCGGGGAGCGACGCATGTAGGGTGGCACGATCACGCTCCTGAATCGCCTACGCTCACCGTTCTCATCCACCCTCTTGTCGTTGACCCTCGGAGCTTTGACCTCCACGGAGCCTGCCCCCAAGAGAACCTCGCGCTCTCTGGCGTAGCCGTTTCTTGTAACCAGGGCGTGCCCCTGTTCGTTGCGCTCTGCTCTGGCCGCCTCGACGTAGTCTCGTACTTCGGCCTCCAGTGCCTCGGCGAGCATCCTACGCGCTCCGGCTCGGGCGATCTCGTCGAGGTCGAGCATGAGCCCTTCACGGTCGTCCTCGACCTGATGTATCCTCTCCATCGGTGTCTCCTTCCCGCCGACGTTGGCGCGTCGGCTATTCCGTTCGATTGCTCGAAGGGAAGGTACACCACG
>SIRX01000016.1 GCA_004563715.1 Actinomycetota bacterium
GCCGGAGCAAGGTTCGTAAACGGAGGGCTGGTAGAAGGAGATGAGGAGAAGGTAGCCGCGTGATCACGGAGTCTGATCCACAACTCTTGACGATACCTCGCGGCGGCTAAACAAGATGGGATTCCGGGCCTCGGCCTTCGAAGGCGGCTTCGACGCCTGGAAGCAACACTACGAGGTCGAGCCCGCAGGCAGAGAGAGGAGGTGGTCGCCCCGTAGGGGCAATCTCCGGTCAGCTGTCTATCGCCCGGCGAGCTGGTTGGCGTGGGCTATCAGGTTGCGCACCTTCTCCCCGAAAGTGGCGAAACGGGGGTCTTTTGTCTGGCCTTTATGCCAGCGGGCGTAGATCTGCTGCAGGATCACGGCGAGCTTGAAGTAGCCGAAGACCATGTACCAGTGCATCGCCGAGAGGTCACGCCCGCTCTGCTCCGCGTAGCGGTCTATGAACTCCTCGCGCGTCATAAAGCCGGGCGTGGCGGTGACGGTCGGCAGCACTTCCTGAAGCTCCGGCGGATCGCCGGGCTCGACCCAGTAGGAGAGCGAGACGGCGAGGTCGAAAAGCGGGTCGCCGAGGGTGGCCATCTCCCAGTCGAGGACGGCCCGGACCCGGGTGAGGTCGTCCGGGTCGAGGACCAGGTTGTTGAGCTTGAAGTCGTTGTGGATAATGGCCGGCGGCGGGCTCAGGGGGACGTTGGCGGCGAGCCACGCCGTGAGCGGCCCGACCTCCTCTAACTCGTCGGTCTTCGCTTTGTCGTAGCGGGAGATCCAGCCTCTAGTCTGCCGCTCCAGAAAGCCCTCGGGCTTCCGCAATTCCCCGAGCCCGGCCGCCTCGTAGTCCACGGCGTGCAGCTCGACCAGGGTGTCGCAGACCATCGCAGACACTCTCCGGCACAGCCCCCGGGTAGGCTCGACACCCACCGGGAAGGAGTCGTCCACGACGACGCCCTCGCGGCGCTCCATGACGTAGAACGGCGCCCCGATAACGGATTCGTCATCACAGAAGAAGTATGGCTTCGGGGCGAGCGGGTACGCCGCGTGCAGCCGCGCGAGGAGGGCCGACTCCCGGCCCATGTCGTGGGCCCTGGGCGGCACGGGTCCCAGCGGCGGGCGGCGCAGCACGCCCTCCCAACTCCCGACCCGGATCAGGTACGTCAGGTTCGACGCCCCGGAGGGGAACTGCCGCACCTCCATCTCGCCCTCGGGGACGCCGCTCACGCGCTCCCGCAGGTAACGCGCGACCGCCGCCCGGTCAAGGCCTTCTCCCTCGCGGACCTCTATCGTCTCGGCCACAGCGGCTCCTCCCTATCCGGCGTCGGACACTCTCTGCGGCGGGTTCGCTTTTTCGGCCCGCAGGAGCCGCCCGTCCCGCACCTCGGCGACAAGCCCGCTCGCCCCCACGTCCCCGACGAACGCCAGCTCCTCCCGCCGGCCGTGCTCCACGAACCAGCGTCCCGCCCGGCCCCGCTCCAGGACCTCCATCGTCCGGTCCCGGTGCCGCTCCGCGAAGTCGCGGGCGGTCCAGGCGGCGTCGTTCAGCCGCCAGCCTTCCGTATCCAGGTGTGACATTATGACCGCCGCGCCGAGGAAGTCCTCCAGGGTAAAACGTCCGGTGGCGCCGGCGCAGACCAGGTATACCGAGTCCGTCCCGGAGTCCTCCAGGTGGCGGGCGACGGCGGGGGCGTTGCGCAGGCAGCCGACGAGTACGTTTTCGGCGGGGGCAGCGTCGGCGATGGCGCGAGTCCCGTTGGTGGTCACGAAGATCACGTCCCTGTCCGCCACGTCCTCCGGCGGGTACTCCCCGGGGTACGGGCCGAGGTCGTAGCCTTCTATCCGCTCGGCGTCCTGCTCGCCCCCGCGCAGCACGCTCCGCGCGTCGAGCTTCGACCTCACCACTTCAGCTTCCTCCAGGCTCCCGGCCGGAAAGACGCGGCGGGCGCCGTTCTCCAGGATGGTGAGGAGGGTGGTCGTCGCCAGCAGTACGTCTATGACGACAACGGTCGCGCCCCCGAGGCGCTCCGGCAGTATCTCCTGCCGCGTCATCAGCACCCGGAGCCTCTTCATGTAAAGCGCCACCCCTTTACAGCTACCGCCTGCAAAGGCCTTATTCTAGATGTTTTGATACCGGCCGGCCGCCGGCCGGGCGCGGGCGGCCTCGCGGGTGAGCCCGCCGACGGCCTCGTCCACGGACCCGGCCTCCGGCGCCCCGCGCGCGGCGAGGCGATCCAGGAGCCGGGTCGCCTCGCCGCCGGTGTAATCGCGTTGCTCGGTCCAGAGCGGAAGGCCGCCGCGGAGCAATACGACCGGCACTCCGGCCTCCTGGGCCGCGGCCGCGGCCTCCAGGTTTCGCAGGTTCCCGCGCCCAACCGGCATGTCGCAGACGACGACGGCCCGCGCCCGGCGGGCGGCCGCGACGTTGCGCGCGTGGGCGTCTTCCGAAATCGGGGCGTAAGCCTCGCCCTCGATTATGGGGACGCCGAGGGACCGGGCGACGGCGTGGTCGGTGTCGCCCACGCTCACCACGCCGGCGGAGAAGCCGATCCCCTCCTCCCGGAGCCGGCACATGAGGACCGCGCCAGAGCCGCCGCCGCAGATGACGTGGACCTCCGGCTCCGACGGCTGCCCGGCGGAGAGCACGCCCACGGGCTGTATCTGGAGTGCCCCGGTACGGGGCGAGATGGAGAGCTCGACCTCAGCCCCGAAGACGCCCTCTATGACCTCGGGCCGCAGGGCGACGCTGGGAGGACCGGCGGCGGAGATCCTGCCCCCCTTCATCACCACCACCCGGTGGGCGTAACGGGCGGCGAGGTTCAGGTCGTGGACGATCATGAGCACCGTCTTCCCGGCGGCGTTGAGCCGGAGCAACACCTCCATAAACGCGACCTGGTGGTGGATGTCGAGGTGGTTGGTCGGCTCGTCGAGGAGCAGCACCTCCGGCTCCTGGGCCAGCGCCCGGGCGAGCGTGACGAGCTGCTTCTCCCCTCCCGAGAGCCCGCTCAGCCGCCGGTCGCGCAGGTGCCACACACCGACCTCCCGCAGCGCATCCTCGACGGCCCGGCGGCCCCCAGGGTCCGGGGTGAGACGCCCTTCGTAGGGCGTCCGGCCCATTCGCACGACCTCGTGGACCGTGTAGTCGAAGGCCGGCGAACCCTCCTGGGAGACGACGGCGACCTCCCGGGCGAACTCTTTAGGTTTCCAGCTGGAGGTCCTCCGGCCCTCCAGCAACACCGCCCCGGTGCGGGGCGCGAGCGCCCGGGCCATCGTCCGGAGCAGGGTGCTCTTGCCGCTCCCGTTCGGGCCTACGACGGCCAGGAAAGAGCCCGCCGGGACCTCCAGCGTGACGCCGTGGAGCTTGTCGTCGGCCCCGTAGCCGACCCGGACGCCCCGGACCTCCAGCGCCAGCTCGGGGCTCATAGCGACTCGCGCTTGCGGCTCTTGCGCAGGAGGTAGAGAAAGAACGGCGCGCCGCAGAAGGCCGTCACGACGCCGACCGGGATCTCGGAGGAGGGAATCGCGGTCCGGGCGCCGGCGTCGGCCAGCACGAGAAACGCTGCGCCCCACAGGCCCGAGACCGGGATCAGGAGCACGTGCCGGGGTCCGGCGAGCAGCCGGGCCACGTGCGGCACGATGAGGCCCACAAAGCCGATCACGCCGCTCACCGCCACGGCCGCCGAGGCGGCGAGCGCCGCGAGGGCGACGGCGCGCAACTTCATCCGCTCAACCCGGATGCCGAGGTACCCGGCCTGCTCCTCTCCCAACGAGAACACGTCCAGATCTCGCGAGAGCAGGAGCAGCCCGGCGGTGGCTACCGCCAGGTATGGCAGCGCGACGAGAACCCGGTCCCAGGTCGCGGGCGCGAGCGATCCCAGCAGCCAGAAGAGCACGCTGGAGATCCGGCCGTCGTCCAACCGCAGGATGAGGAACGAGTAGATAGCCCCCGCGAACGCCCCCACCGCGAGCCCGACGAGCAGCAAGTCCGCCACCGGCACCCGCCCGCCCCGGCGGGCCAGCACGACGACCACCAGCGCCGCGCCGAGCCCCCCGCAGAACGCGGCGAGCGGCACGGCGGAGAGGCCGAGAAAGCCCGCGGAGAGGCCGAGCGCCGTCACCAGCACCGCCCCGAGCGCCGCCCCCGGCGAGACCCCGACGATGTACGGGTCGGCCATCGGGTTGCGAAACAGGCCCTGCATGGCGGCCCCGCTCACGCCCAGGGCGCCGCCGACCAGCGCCCCGAGGGCTATGCGGGGCAGCCGGATGTCCAGGACGATGGCCCTCTCGGCCTCCGCGCCACCGCCCAGCAGCACCCCGATCACCTCCGCCGGGGAGAGCCAGGCCGGCCCCACGCCTAAAGATACGACGCCCGCGGCGAGCAGGAAGGCCAGCGACCCGAGGACCCAGGAGGCCCCGGCCAGCCACCCGCGGAGGCGTGTCCCGGCGTGCCTCAGAGCAACCACCCCGCTCCCGGCACCGCGTGGTGGTACAGGGCCAGGAGGGTCAGGAGCGTTACCACCTCGCCCGTCTCGGAGAGCGCCCCGTAGGTGTCGCCGGTAAGCCCGCCGAGAAGCCGGACCATCCAGCGGGCCAGCAGGTGCGCCGCAGCCCATACCACGAGCCCGGCCAGGGCGCCCCACGGCGGCGCCAGGAGGAGGCCGGCCAGGAGCGCGGCTGCGGTGGCGAGGTAGAAGTCCCGGAGACGCACCCGGTCGTGGAAGCCGCGGCCCATGCCGCCCTCCCGGGCCGCCGGAAAAAAGAAGATGCCGTAGATGTCCGCCCACCGGCCCCACACCGGCGCGAGCAGGGCGCCGACCCACCAGGCGGGACCGAGGCTATAGAGCGCCCCGGCTTTTATTAGGACGACCGAGACCAGGGCGAGGGCGCCCATCGTGCCGACGCGGCTGTCCTTCATGATCTCCAGCTTGCGCTCGCGGGACCGCCAGGAGAGGAGCGCGTCGGCGCTGTCGGCGAGGCCGTCGAGGTGCAGCCCCCAGGTGACCACCATCCAGGCGACGACGACCGCCACGGCCCGCAGGGGTTCGCCCCACATCCAGCCGGCCAGAAGACCCGCCGCGACACCGCAGGCCCCGATCAGGAGCCCCACCACCGGGAACGCCGCCATCGAACGGGCGACGGTGGCCTCTTTCATCGGCGGCAACCCGGGGACCGGGAAGGCCGTGAGAAAGCGCACCGCTTCCCCGAGGGGCTGCAGCAGTCCCCAGCGGTTCGCTTTTTCCCGGGCGTTATACGCCACCGGCCTCCTCGTCCACGCCGGCCTCCTCGAAGGTGGCCATCTCGGCGAGCGCGCGGGCCGCGGCGACCACCACCGGCATCGCCAGGGCGGCCTCGCTCCCCTCGCCGAGCCGCATCCCGAAGTCTAGCAGCGGCTCCAGGCCCAGGTGGCGCAGGACCACCTCGTGGCCGGGCTCGGCGGAGCGGTGGCCGGCGATCATGTAATCCCCGACCCGGGGCGCGAGCCCGGCGGCGAGGGCCGCGGCGGCCAGGACGACAGCCCGGCTCTCGAAGCGGGGCCGGAGCTTCCCGGTGACACCCGCGAGCCGGACGCCCAAGGCCTCCAGCCGGCCCAACGACCCGGGGGGCTTCGTCAGCCGGCCCCGCCGCTCGGTCGCCACCTCCAGGACCGCGCCGTCGAGGGGTGGTATCTGGCGGATCTTCTCCAGGATCACCGGCGCACCCCTTCAAGGGGCGGGACCTCATTCAGCGTGCGGACGATGGTCCCGGACGGGTACACGTCGAGGGCGGTGATGCCGCCGGGGTCCGTGCGGAACTGCCAGTGCCGCCCGAACGGGACTCCGAGCAGATAGCAGAGCAAAAAGCGTATAGGGCCGCCGTGGGTGACGACGAGCGCGCGGCCACCGCCGTGGCGCTCCAGCAGGTCGCTCCAGGCCGCCTCGACCCGCGCCCACAGGTCGCCCCCGCTCTCCCCGCCGTGCGCCCGGCTGCGCCAGGCGTCGGCGAAGCGCCCGCGGGCCTGCTCCCCGTAGCGGGCCGACACCTCGGCGTGGGTCAGGCCCTCCCAGAGCCCGTGGTCCGCCTCGCGCCACCGTTCGTCGCGCACAAAGCCGGAGTTAGGAGCGGCAACCGCGGCGGCCAGCCCATCGGTCCGGGAGAGGCCGGAAGAGACGACCGCCGTAAACGTTCCGCGTTGCAGACGGGCGGCCACGGCCGCCGCCCGCGCCCGGCCAAACGGCGTGAGGGGCCGGTCTGCGCGGCTCTGGTAGCGACCCTGCCGGTTCCAGTCCGTCTGGGTGTGGCGCACGAGCTTTACGTGGGTGTGGTTCCTTCCGGGCGTCATCCACCCCCGTTGGTCGTTTCGACGTCCTCGAAAGCCTCGGGGTGAAGGGTCTCGGCCATCTCCCGCACGCCTTCTACGATCCGGGGCCCCGGACGGTTCACCAGGTCGTCGTTGATCACGAACACGTTGCCCTGCTGGACGGCGTCCAGCGAGGCGTAGGACGACCGGTTGACGATATCCTCGACGGTTACGCCGGAGCTCGCCCCGGCCACGTAGAGTTCCGGGTCTTGCTGGAGCAACCGCTCGACCGGGTACTGGGGGTAAGGCTGGTCCGCGTCGGCGGCGACGTTCTGCCCGCCGGCGAGCTCGATTACGTCCTGCACAAAGCTGCCCGGGCCCACGGTAAACAGCGGATCGTAACCGACCTCGTAGAACACGGTCGGTTCCGGCAGACCCTCGACCTCCGAGCGTAGCTGGTCCAGCTCGGCCCGCAAGCGTTCCTCGACGACCTGGGCCCGCTCCGGCTCTCCGACAGCCTCGCCCACCAGGCCGACGCTGTCTATAGCCTCCTCCACGGAGGCGGGGTTGATCACCACGACCTCCGCCCCGGTCTTCTCTTCCAGATCCTGGGCCTGCTCCTCGGTGGTCGTATCGAAAGAGAGGAAAAGCACGTCTATCCCGAGCGAGGCCACCTTCTCCGCGTTGACCTGCTGGTAGTCACCGATCTGCTCTATGTTCTCTACCTCCGGTGGGTAGTCGTCCGCCGTCGAAACCCCGGCCACCCGGTCCCCAGCACCCACCGCGAACACCGTCTCTGTGATGCTCGGCGCCATAGAGCCGATCTGAGCCGGCTCCTCCCCTATCTCCACGCTCCGCCCCAGCGAATCCTCCACCGTGACCGGAAACGCGGCGACCTCGGTAGTCTCCCCGCCGGTTTCTCCACCCTCGGTTTCCCCGTTCGCGGGATCATCCTGGGCACCCTGTCCGCAACCGGCCAGGACCAGAGCCGACAATAAGAGCGTAGCCAGCAGTACGTTGAGCTTCCTGTACAAAAGAACCTCCCAAAAGGTGCGAGTCAACATTACCCGGCAACGTTACGGGAGGCGTCAGGAAAAACCGGTGGTGCGCATGTCCCCACTCCTTCCTCGAAGAGCATCTGGGTCAGTGCGCCCGGCAGGTCTCCTGGCTCGCGGCTCAAGCGCCGGCGGTCGCAACCTTCCCGGGCACCTGGACCCAGTGGCAGAGAGCTCCGTGCTCCCCGAACGACCCCGGCTCGCCGCACACAGTGGCGGGACCGCGCCGGATTCCAACCGGCTTCCCTTGCACCGCGGCGCTACCTTGTCACGGTAAGGTTAGCCGAAACCCGTCGGCGGCGCACGATAGAGCTCTACACGCCCCTACAATCCGGTATCGGCTCGTGAGAGCAGGCGGCGAAGGCCCGTCGCGACGAGCGCGGTTGCGGCGATCGGGCCGGGGGCGCCACCTCCCGAGACATTACAGTTCCCCGCGATGCTCAGGAGCGGCCTCACGAAGGCCGTAGCGGCGAGAAAAAGATCAAACTCCACCTCAGGCCGCATGTCGGTTTCACGTTTCCGGACTCTTTTCAGACAGCGTTCGAGAAACACCTCGCCCTGTCGCCTGGGGCCCGGAGGCTAACGGACGAGGGAGCACAGCGCGCCCAGTGCCACCCTCATCATGCGATCCGTCGCCTCACGTTCCCCTTTCCCCTCTATGTGCGAGGGTCCGTCCTGGCGCCAGAGCGTGTCCACCATTAGCAGGCACCCCGCGCTAGCTCCCCGCATGGCTGCGAGCGTAAAGACCGCTGCCGCCTCCATCTCGACCGCTATCGCACCCCTCGGATACCACGTATTTTGGGGCGCGGGATCCGGGTCGTAGAACAGGTCGGTGGAGACCACCGGGCCGGCGAAGTGTCTGACCCCGGCCTCCTCGGCGGCTCTCATGGCGGCCGCGAGCAGCTCGGCGCTCGCCGCCGGGGCCGTGGGGGTTACGCCGGAGAGCTGTCCGACCACCCCCACAAGCGGGAGCGCGGCGGTGGCCACGACAAGGTCGCCCAGGCGCATCTTGGGGTGGTAGCCTCCGCAGGAGCCTACGCGCAGTAAGTTCCTGGCCCCCAGCCGGACGAGCTCCTCGACCACGATCGCCGCCGAGGGCGCTCCTATGCCGGTTGTCTGGACCGTAACCGGCGTCCCCTCGTGAGTGCCGGTGAAGCCGACGAGGCCGCGCTTGTCGGTGACCTTCTCAGGAGCGTCGAAGAAAGTTTCGGCTATGTAGCGTGTACGGGCGGGGTTGCCGGAGAGGAGCACGTTTTCCGCTATCTGGCCCGACTCCGCTTGCACGTGGATCTCGCCCAACACCGTGTCCTTCCGCTTGCTCTCACGCCTCGAACAGGTTAGCAAGAAAAGGATCGGCGACGGGGTAGCATGTGCTCTCAGTCCTTCTCACGGGAGGTCGAGCCATTATGGGCACGAAGACCCGCAGCTTCTCTCCGTTATCTCCAGGCATCTCGCTCGAAGAGCTGGTCCCGAACGCCCCCTCGCCAGGGGAGGCAAGCCATCGGGCGACCCGGTGGTCTTTTCAAGCTCCAACGCGCCGTATTCTTTGACGACCTCTGTTCGGAGCGCCAGCTCGTGCAGGCTGTGTCCGATTATCTCTCTTCGAGGTGACACCTCGGCCGAGGCCGCCGAGAGCCCCCTGCCCGACCACCCCTCGCCAACATGCATCCGCGAGCGCTACGGCCTCGAAATTGAAACCTCGCTCACCGTGCGCGAGGCCGACACGATGCTCTCGGAGCTGGCAAGCGGCGGCCACCTGCAGGTGGAGAGCCGGGACGGGGCGCTCTACTACGCGCTGCCCGGCCGGCGCTCCGAGCTGGACACCTGATCCCCGTCCCCCGCCCACCAGGCTGCCTGGAGGAGTGGGAGGTCATGCGCGCGAAGCGCTATGAGGTGGCGGTCAACTACAAGCTCATCGGCGAGAACTTCATGGAATACTACCACCTGCCGTGGGTCCACCCGGAGCTGGTCAAGGTCTCCCGTATGGAGGACCACTACCGCTGGCAGGGGCCGGGGATGTACACTGGCATGTGCACCACGCCCGTCTCCCAGAACACCGAGGCCGGCGGCTGGGAGGGGCTGCCCCCGCTGGGCTCCCTCGACGAGGACGACGCCCGGAGCGGGCGCTTCGTCTGGCTCTTCCCCAACACCGCCGTCGTCGTGCTGCCGAACCACGCCTTCGTCATCATTGCCCACCCCGAGGCCCCCGACTTCACGGTGGAGGAGACGTTCCTGCTCTCCCACCCCGAGTCTGTAGACGTGGAAGGCTCCGGCGCGGCGCTCGGCCAGCTGATGCGCTTCTGGAACCTGGTGAACCTGCAGGACGTCGAGATCGTCGAAAGGGTGCAGGAGGGCATCTTCAACCCGGCGTACCGGGGCGGAAGGATGTGCTACCGTTTCGAGGAGCCGCTGCACCGTTTTCAGAACATGGTCGTAGACAAGATGGTCGGGATAGACCGGGTGCCGCCGGGCGACGAGGTGGAGATGAGCCAGATGTTCGTGGACCCGGCGGAGGCTTCCGACCGGACGAACTAGAAAGAGCCTGCCGTGACAGAGATCCGCAACCGGCTGTTCATCGCCAACGAGTGGACACCCGCCCGCGACGGGCGCACCTTCGAGACCGTGGACCCCTCCACGGAAGAGGTGCTCGCCGCGGTCGCCCGCGGCGGTCCGGAGGACGTAGACGACGCGGTCTCCGCCGCCCGCGAAGCCTTCGAGGGGCCGTGGCGGCGCGTCACGCCCGTCGAACGCGGGCGGCTCCTCTACCGGGTAGCGCGCGAGCTGGAGGCCAGGCTCGACGAGTTCGCCCGGCTGGAGACGCTGGATACCGGCAAGCCGCTGGCGCACGCGCGCGGCGAGATCTCCGGCTGCGTCGGCTACCTCGACTACTACGCGGGCGCGGCGGACAAGATCCACGGCGAGACCATCCCGCTCGGGCCGGACTACCTGAACTACACCGTCCGCGAGCCGGTCGGCGTCACGGCCCACATCGTGCCCTGGAACATGCCGCTCAGCATGGTCTGCCGGAGCCTCGCCCCGGCGCTAGCCGCGGGCAACACCGCCGTCGTAAAGCCCGCCGAGCAGACGCCCCTCACCGCGCTCAAGTTCGCCGAGCTGTTCCTGGACCTGGGCTTCCCCCCGAGCGTCTACAACGTCGTGCCCGGCTTCGGCGAGGACGCGGGGAGGGCGCTCAGCGAGCATCCGGGCATAGACTCCATCACCTTCACCGGCTCCGTCGAGACCGGGCGGGCAATCCTGCGCGCCGCGGCGGAACACGTCCGGCCGGTGGTTCTGGAGCTCGGCGGCAAGTCGCCCCAGATCGTCTTCGCCGACACCGACCTGGACCTCGCCGCAAGCGAAGTCGCCAAGGGCATCTACTCCAACACCGGCCAGTACTGCGACGCCGGTTCGCGGCTGGTCGTGGAGGAAGGCGTCCGCGAGCCGCTGCTGGAGAAGGTGATCGAGCACTCCCGCCGGATTAAGCTCGGCGCGGGCCTCGACGACCCGGACATGGGACCGCTGGTCTCGTCCGAGCACCTGGAACGAGTCCTGGGCTACATAGACACCGGTCAGCGGGAAGGCGCCGAAATGCTCATCGGGGGCCGGGCCGAGGAGCCCGAACGCGGGTACTTCGTATCACCGACCGTCTTCGACGGCGTAGAGAGCGGCATGCGGGTCGCGCGGGAGGAGATCTTCGGTCCCGTGCTGTGCGTGATGCCCTTCTCGCACGACGAGGAGGCGGCGGAGATCGCCAACGACACGAGCTACGGGTTGGCCGCCGGCATCTTCACAGAGGACATAGACCGCGCCCTCCGCTTCGCGAACGACGTCGAAGCCGGGTACGTCATGATCAACGAGTACCACACCGGCGGCGTCGGCTCCCCGTTCGGCGGCTTTAAGCAGAGCGGCATCGGGCGCGAGAAGGGGCTGGTCGCGCTAGATAACTACACCCAGATAAAGACCGTCGTGGTGCGCGTGAGATAGACCCGGGGGTCGATAGTCACCTCCCGGTAAACTCCGCCGGACGCTTCTCGAAGAAAGCCGTGACTCCTTCTTTGTGGTCTTCAGTGCGCCCGCAAAACGTTTGCCCTTCGGCTTCCTTTTCCAGCGCGGTCTCCAGGTCACTCTCGAAGCTGGCGTGCAGGACCTTCTTTATCTGCCCGAGGGTGCGGGTGGGCATGGCGGCCAGGCGCCCGGCGAGCGCGGCGGCTTCTCCGGCCAGGGCGTCGTCGGGGACGACCTTGTTCACGAGGCCGGTGCGCAGGGCCTCCTCCGCCTCCACCGCGTCGCCGAGCATGGACATCTCCATCGCCCGCCCCAGTCCGACGACGCGCGGCAGGAAAAAGGAAACGCCGGCGTCGGGCATGAGCCCGATCTTGACGAACGCCACGGAGAACTTGACGCTCTCGGCGGCGACGCGCAGGTCGCAGGCCAGCGCGAGCCCCACGCCCGCGCCGTAGACCGGCCCGTGCAGGGCGGCGACCACGGGTTTCTCCATGCCAGTGATCCTGGTTATGGTCCGGCTGTAGGTCCGGCGAAGGTACTCGCCGAGGTCGGGCGTCTCGCCGCCGTCGCGCCGCAGGTCCTCACCCCGCAGGTCCGCCCCCGCGGAGAAGCCCCGGCCCTCGCCCCGGAGGACGACGCAGCGGATCTCCTGGTCCTCGGCGGCGCGGTTGAGGGCGTCGTGGAGGTCCCTGTGGAGTTGGGCGTCGAAGGCGTTGAGCACGCCGGGGCGGTTCAGGTAGAGGGTGGCGACGGCGCCAGTCCTCTCGTAGATTACGGTATCGAAGCTAGCGCTCCCGGGCATGCTAGATCTTCTCCGCCAGTTCCTCGAAGTAGTCGAGGGCTTCGGGATTGCTCAGGGAGTCCTTGCTGGCGGCCTCGTCGGCGGGCTTGCCGGCCAGGATCTTCTTTACCGGCACCTCCAGCTTCTTGCCGTTGAGGGTCTGCGGGATCCCGGGTACGGCGAAGACCTCGTCGGGCACGTGGCGCGGCGAGCAGTTCTCGCGGATGCTCCGGGCGATCTCTTTCTTGAGGCCGTCGTCCAGCTCGGCCCCCTCTTCGAGCACGACGAAGAGCGGCATGACCGAGGCGCCCTCGCCGCGGGGCACGTCCACCACGAGGCTGTCCTGGATGCCGGGAACGGCGGAGACGGCGCGGTAGATCTCGGCGGTCCCCATCCGGATGCCGCCGCGGTTTATGGTGGAGTCGCTGCGGCCGTAGATCACAGCGCTGCCGCGGGGCGTAATCTTGATCCAGTCCCCGTGCCGCCACACGCCCGGGTACATGTCGAAGTAGCTCCCTTTGTACCGCTCGCCGTCCTCGTCCCCCCACAGAAAGAGCGGCATGGAGGGCATGGGCTCGGTGATGACCAGCTCCCCAACCTCGTCGACGACGGGCACGCCCTTCTCGTCGAAGGCGTGGACGCTGGCCCCCAGCGACCGGCACTGAAGCTCGCCCATGTGGACCGGCAACAGCGGGCAGCCCCCGACGAAGGCGGTGCACAGGTCGGTGCCGCCGCTGGTGGAGAAGAGCCACACGTCCCCCCCGACGTGCTTATAGACCCACGCGAAGCCCTCCGGCGGCAGCGGCGAGCCGGTGGAGCCTATGGACCGCAGCGCGGAGAGGTCGAAGTCCTTGCCGGGCTCCAGGCCGGCGTCCTTGCAGGCGGTCAGGTAGCTGGCGCTGGTGCCGAAGCAGACCATGCCGGTCTCCTCGGCGAACTCCCAAAGGGTGTTCATGTCCGGGTAGCCGGGGCTGCCGTCGTACAGGAGCGCCGTCCCCCCGACGAGCAGGCTCGCGGCCACGATGTTCCACATCATCCAGCCCGTGGTAGTAAACCAGAAAAAGGGGTCGCCCGGCTTTACGTCCATGTGCAGGTCGAGCTTCTTCAGGTGCTCCAGCAGGATGCCGCCGTGGCCGTGGACGAGGGCCTTGGGCAGCCCGGTGGTCCCGGAGGAGTAGAGAACCCAGAGTGGGTGGTCGAAGGGTACCGGCTCGAACCCCAGCTCCGCGCCGGCGTTCTCGGAGATCAGGTCGCCCCACAACACCGCGTCCTGGAGGCTCTCCGCGCTAGCCCCCGGGTCCAGGTACGGGAAGAGCACGGTCTTTTCGAGGCCCGGTATCTCGCTCTGGATGCGACGCACGACCTCCATCCGGTCGTAGTCCTTGCCGCCGTAGCGGTAGCCGTCAACCGCGATCAGGACCTTCGGCTCGATCTGGCTGAAGCGATCCACGACGCTGCCGGCCCCGAAGTCCGGCGAGCAACTCGACCATATAGCCCCGAGCGAGGCCGTGGCGAGCAGGCCCACTATCGCCTCCGGGGTGTTCGGCGCGTAGGCCACCACCCGGTCGCCCTTACCCACGCCCAGGGACCTGAGGCCCGCGGCGAGGGCCGCCACCTGCTCGCGCAGCTCCCGCCAGGTGATCTCGCCGGTCTCCCGGACCTCCGAGCGGTGGATGATGGCCGGCTCGTCGGGCCTGGCCTTGCGGAAGGCGTGCTCGGCGTAGTTCAGCTCCGCGCCGGGGAACCACTCCGCCCCCGGCATCTGGCGGCTGCCCAGCACCTCCGCGTACGGTTTAGATGCCTCTATCTCGTAGTACTCCCACAGCGAGCCCCAGAAAGCCTCCAGGTCCGCCACGGACCACTCCCACAGCTCCTCATAGTTCTCGAAAGAGAGCCCCCGGCTCTCCTCCAGCCACCGCATGTAGCGGGAGATATTCGAGTCCTCCTTGAGCTGCTCCGAAGGTTCCCAGAGCAGCGTCCCCTCGGTCGCCTCGGCCATGCGCCATCACCCCTTCTGGTCGTTCTCCACTAAATAATACCCGTTCTAGCGGGCCGTCCAGCCGCCGTCCATCGTAAGCGACGCCCCGTTGATAAACGACGCCTCCGGCGCGCAGAGGAACGCGGCGACCTCGGCGACTTCTTCGGGTTCGATCAGGCGCTTTATCGCGGGCTCGGTTAGCATGATCTCCTCTATTACCCGGTCCTCGGAGATGCCGTGGGTCTTGGCCTGGTCGGAGATCTGCTTCTCCACCAGCGGCGTGCGCACGTAGGCCGGGCAGATGCAGTTGGACGTGACGCCCTTCGGCCCGCCCTCCCGGGCGAGGACTTTGGAGAACCCTTCGAGCCCGTGCTTGGCCGAGACGTACGCCGACTTGTAGGGGGAGGCCCGCAGCCCGTGTACGGACGAGATGTTTATGACCCGGCCCCACTCCTTCTCGTACATCCCCGGCAGCGCGGCCCGCACGATCCTGAACGGCGCCTCCAGCATGACCCGCAGGATGGTTGTGAACTTCTCCGGCGGGAACTCCTCGACGGGCGCCACGTGCTGCAAGCCGGCGTTGTTGACCACGATGTCCGCCTCGACCTCCAGGCCGTCCAGCACCCCGTAGTCGGAGAGGTCCGCCTCGATAGCCTCCCCGCCGAACTCCCCGGCCACCCTCCCGGCGGCCGCGCCGTCCAGGTCCACCACGGTAACCCGCGCCCCGGCCCGGGCCAGCCTTTCGGCGCACGCCCGGCCGATACCGCTCGCGCCCCCGGTTACCACAGCCCGTTTATCACCCAGGTCCACGTTGACGGCCGAAAACCTCGTCCCGGCGCTTACGTCGTCCACAGTTGCCTCCCTTTCCTCGAAACCGATCCTTTACTTTCCCGTGCCCACGCTCAAATGTGCTCTTCGAGAAAGCCGAACAACAACCTCCGGAACTCCTCCGGCTTCTCCACGTGCGGGGTGTGCCCGCAGTCCCCGATCACCTCCTCCCGGTAGCCGCCTCCGTTCGCCCGGTACCGTTCCAGCACGGCCCGCGTCTGGGAGACCATCGGCTGCGGGGGATAGACCTCCGGTCCCGGCCAACCCGGCACGGCCTCGAGCTGGCCGAGGTACCCGAAGTCTAGGAAAGAAGTGTCGGAGACGATGGCGTCGTCCGACCCCCGCACCCAGAGCACGGGAGGTTTGGGGTCCACCTGCGCGAACCCCTCCAGGTTGCAGTACCGGGGCGAGATCGCATTGTTGACGCCCCGCTCCCCCGGCGCCACTCCGGGCCAGTTCTCCGAGCCCGCCGCGTCTCCCGGGTAGCTGCCCTCACCGACCGCCATCGAGAGCATCGCGGATACGAAGACCTCCTCCCGCTCCGCCGTGGCCCGGAAGGGCGGCTTGAAGTACAGGGCGTTCATGACGTTGCGCGGGGAGTTCGCGTCCTCTTCCGTACGGTCCCTCTCGGCCAGGCGCCGCGTAAAGTCCGGGTTCGCCGTTCCGCCCCCGGAGCCTGCGTAGTCCGGCCAGCAGGGCGTCCCTCCCTCGTCCTTCGTCCCCCCGAACCCGTAGGGCGACATCGGGTTGATCAGGGCCAGGGAGGCCACCCCGTCCGGGTGGTCCATCGCGTACCGCAAGGCCACGGTCCCGCCCATCGACCAGCCGACGAGGTGGACTTTCTCTGCTGCCAGGCCCAGGGCCTCCACCAGCGCGCGCAGGTCGTCGGCGAAGTCCCCGAGGCCCCGTGCCGCGTCCACGGGCATTGTCTCGCTCCCACCGAACCCCCGGAGGTCCGGGGCCACAGCCCGGTAACGGTCCGGCAGCGCCGCCAGGGTCTCCTCGAAAAAGCGGGAGGAGGAGACGTTGCCGTGCACGAAAAAGACCGGCACACCGTCCTCAGCGCCCCGCCAGAGAACGTGGGTCCTCAGCCGCGAGGTTTCTACGTACCCGGCGTTCACGCCCTCCGCAAAGTTGTCCATCCTGCTCCCTCCGGTCGTTCGTCAGGCCCGGGACGGGCTCTGCGGGGCGTTCTCCGGGAACGCCCCGCGAGGCTCCTTATCTACCCCTCGAAGACCCGCTTCACCTCCGGGGAAGTCTTGTCCTCCCGCGGCTGGGTCACGAGAGAGACCCCGATAAACACTATGATAGCCACCGCAAGCGCGAACGCGCCGTTAACGACGCCCTCCGGCAGCAGGACAAGGTCGTTGCGCGCCCCGATCTCCAGCACGAAGTTCAGCACGATGCCGACGATTATGCTCCAGATCGCCCCTTGCTTCGTGGCCCGCGGCCAAACCAGCCCGAGGACCACCGCCGGGAAGATCGCCGCCGCGAACGCCCCCCAACCGAAGACGCCCAGCAGGGCGACCAGCGTGTCCAGGTAGAGCGAGAAGAGCAGCGAGAGCACCAGCAACAGGGCGACCACGACCCGGCTCCAGAGAAGCTCGTTACGGACGGGTACATTCAACGAGCGGGGTATGTCCCGGATAAGGGCCGCCGCGCCGAGGTTCAAGAAAGCGTCGCCGGTGGACATGATCGCGGCCAGGATGCCGGCGAGGCCGAGGCCGGCCAGGATCGCCGGGGTGAACTCCACGAAAAACGTGGTGAGCGCCTGGTCCGGCGTCTCGAGCTGGGGGAACTCTCCCCGGATGCTGAGAGAGAGCGCCGAGAGGCCCACGCCCGCCACCAGGAGCATCGTCAGCAGGTACGCCAGCGCCGAGGTAAGGGCGCCCCACTTCAGCTCTTTGGTATCCCCGATCATGAGGAACTTGGTGAGGAGCTGCGGCTGGCCCGCCGCCCCGAGGCTGAACAAAAAGAGGTAACAGGCTATCGTGAGGGCCGAGACCGTGCCGAACGGCGAGGCGAGGGCCGGGTCCGAGCCCTGGAGCGTCTCGGTGATGTTGAGCACCCCGCCGCCGGCGTTGATCGCCAGAAAGACCACTATGATCGAGACCCCGACCATGATGACCCCTTGGAAGAGGTCGGTGTAGACGGCGGCGATAATGCCGCCGCCGACGGCGTAGATGCCCAGTATCAGCAGCCCGATGATCGCGCCCGTTGTAAACCCGAAGGGGAAGATGGCCGCCATGATCACGCCGGTCGCCTGCACCTGCACCCCGAGGTACCCGATGACGCCCAGGGCGACCGCCACGCCCATCCAGCCGCGCACGCCCCGGCTGCCGTAGCGGCGCTCGACCACGTCGCCCAGCGTGTAGACCTCACCGAGGTTGGCCAGACGCCACATCCTCTTGGCCGCCAGGAACCACGCCAGCACGAAGCCCAGCGGCGCGGCAAAGCCGATGCCGGCTACAAAGCCCCCGAGGCCCGCGTCGAACGTGAGCCCGGTCCCTCCCAGCACCCCGAAACCGCTCTGGATCGAGGTAAAGACCGCCATCGCCACCACGAACATACCGAGGCTCCGGCCCGCCACGAAAAAGTCCGAGGTGTTCTTTGTCCGGGCCGTGGCCCACACCCCGATAAATATGGTTACCAGCAGGTATACGACTACGACGCTTATTATCGTGGTGCTCACCGCGCGCCTCCCTCGCTCTCCAACTCATCCGACGCCTCTTTCTCCTCGACGACCTCCTGCACGTCCTCCTGCTTGAAGGTCAGCCCGTACAGAACCCCGGCCAGGATGACCAGCAGCGGGAAGCTGATGATGTAGAGCGCCATCGGCGGGGTCATGCCCAGCACGTAGTCGGTCCTCCCGGTGGGCTCTCCGCCGGTCATAAGGTCCAACACCACGAAGAGCAACCCGTACAGGATGACGATCGAGCCCGCGACCGCGAGCGGCCACTTCCGGCCCGGAAGCTCCCTCGTGTAACCGAACAGGATGCAGATGCCGATCACCGGGATCAACGGGTAGAGCACCACGCGCCAGGAGCTGAGAAGCATCCCGACCAGCATCAAGACCGTCAGGCCCAGAAAAGCGTAGATCAACCTGTTGGACTGTTCCATGTCTTACTGCCTCCTTTGGAGTTCCGGCCTCTTCTTACTCTGAAGGTCGAGACCGGACCCGAACGAGACCCGGCCCGGCCCCCACACCCGCCTGTCTATAGCCTCGACGCCCGGGCAGAGCCGCGGCAGGCTCCTTTCGGACCATCCATAGAGGTCTTTTTCTGCTCTCATGCCAAGCTCCTTTTGGCCTCTCCCCAGAGAAACTCGTCAACCGCTGATTGTAAGGAACCGGATGGTCAGCTACCATGTCTGCGGGGACAAAGCTGGAAGCTCTCTTTTGTGGGGCGCCACAAGAAAAGGGTGATGGTGGGAAACCTACAGAGATCGGGCCTGTCCGCGTTCGACCACCTCGAGCGCGCGGCGTTGTTCCCGGAACATCGCGCGACAGAGCTAGAGAAGGCCCTGACGGCCATTTCCCGAGAGCTGTCCGCAGCCGGGACCGCGCTCCTGCGTCCGCACTCCGCGGGCGGCTCCCTGCAGATAACCTACGCGGGGGAGAAGGCGCGGGCTCTGCGGCGCCGGCTCGACCCCTACCGCGAAGCTCCCCTGGGGGACGTGGGCGCCGCCCTGTCCGGGAACCCGCGTCTCGTCCCGGGCCTCGAGCTCGTCTGCCTGCCCTTGAAGCCAAAAACGAGCCACGCGGGAGGCCTGTGGGTCGTCTGGGTGGGCGCCGGCACGGGACCGTTTCTCCCGGACGGGGCGGTGGAACGCTTCCGTTCGGCCCTGGAGTCGTTTCTGGAGGTGGAGGACAAAGAGCGGCTCTACTTGCGCAACCCGGCGAACCCCCTGGACCGCGACCTGGCGCGAGCCCTGAGAGAGGGTGACGAGCAGGCGCTGCCGGCGTTGCTGGCCTTTACCCGGACGGTCGGCGGCGCGGACATCGCGTACTGGGGCGCGGTACACGACGACGTGGTAGACGTGGGGTGGCAACTGGGGGCCGAGGATCGCGGTTTCGGTTTCCAACTGCCGCTCGGACAGGGCGTCGGGGGCCGGGCCTTCGCCCAGGATTCGCCGCTGCTCGTACCAGACTACAGAAACTGCCCCTACCGGTACCCGGGCGTCAGCGACGTCACGGACAGCGAGAAGGTGCGCTCCGTACTGGCCGTCCCGGTACACGGCGCCGACCAGCGCCGGGGCGCGGTGCTCTACGCGGTGCGCCGCGCGGTGGACGCTTTCGACCCCGCGGAGCGCATCATGCTCCGCCGGCTCGCGCGCAACATCGAGCCGGTCCCCGGCCTCGGCCCCCCGCCCAAGCAGTTCTCCGTCCCGGGCCGGGATCGGTTGCGGGAGTCCCGGTCGGGGCTGCGCGAGGTAATGCTCAACGCCGACCAGGTAACGGATGTCGAAGCCTGGTTGGAGGATCTGGTCCGGGGCCCGGCTATCTTGGTGGACGACCGGGGGCGGCCGTACGCGGCCAGGAACAACGACCGGCTGGAGCAGCTTCTGGCGGCCCCCGGCGGGCAGGAGCCCCCGTGGGCCGTCCCCCTGGAGGAACCCGCCACGAAAACCGCCCGGGGACGGCTCTACCTGTGGCCCTCGGTGGATCTCCCGCCCGGCGGATGGCCGGATTTTCTGGAGGATACCGCCGCGGCCTGCAACATAGTGATCGACCGGGCGGAGGAGTCGCACGAGCGGCTGCACCGCCGGCGGGCGCAGTGGCTCCGGGGTGTGGAAGGAGGGAGCGCCGAGCCCGGGCTCCGCCGGGAGGGAAACCGGCTGGGGCTGCCCGCCGACCGGGGGGAGGTTTGGGCCGTAGCCTGGTCCGGGCGGCGCCTCGGCTCCGCCGGCCAGCGGGAACAAACCCGGCTGCGGATGCTGGCCGAGGACGTCGCGCTCGACGCGTTGGGCAGCCCGCTGATCTTCCTGGAAGAAGGTCTGGCGGCGCTGCTGCTCAAGGACCTGGGACAGACCTCCCCCTCGGGCGTTCGGGACGAGCTGCTCCGGGTTCTCGGGTCCGGTCCCGTGTGGCTCGTGCACGGTGGTTTCTACGGTTCGTTCGAGGAACTGGGGGCCGCGCTACTGCAGACCGTCCGGGCCGCGCGGCGCGTCCGGGACGAAGCCGGCGAGCGTTACGTCCTGGAGGTCGGCGACGGGGGGCTGGACGCCCTGCTGGAGAACCCCCGGCTCTCGAACGACCTGCTCTCGTTCGCGGACAACCTGCTCGCCCCCATAACGGCCTACGACGAGAGGAACGGCACCCAGCTGACCGTCACGCTCTGCCTGACGCTGACCTCCGGCTCCACGCAGGAGGTGGCCCGCCGCCTGTACGTCCACGCCAACACGGTCCGCTACCGGTCGAGGCGGGCGGAGGAGATCCTGGGCCGGGACCTGGCAGTGCCCAAGGAACGGGCCGCCGCGACCCTGGCGGCGTTCGTGTGGCTGCAACGGCGCTCCGTTCCGTCTGGCCCGACGAACGGCCTCCCGGTCGCAGAGGCAGCCGGAGCCCGGCTCAAGTGAGCAGCAGGAGCCCGGCGGTTATGATGACGCCCGAGACCAGGAGCGCCATTACACAGTAGCCCATAACGTCGCGGGCCTGCAGGCCCGCGATGCCCAGCGCGGGCAGGAGCCAGAAAGGCTGCACCATGTTCGTCCAGGCGTCCCCCCAGGCCACACCCATCGCCACCTGGCCCATGTCCGCCCCCATCTGCCCGGCGGCCTCCACCATCACCGGACCCTGCAAAGCCCACTGCCCACCCCCGGAGGGGGCGAAAAAGTTCACTATACCGCCGCTGATAAACGCCCAGAAAGGCAGCGTCGCGGGGGTTGCGATAGCGTTGAACCAGCCAGCGATGACCTCGATCAGGCCGGAGTCGCCCATCATGCCGATAACCCCGGCGTAGAAGGGGAACTGGAGTATGATCCCGGCGCTGGCCCCGACGGACTCGCGCAGGGAATCCAGGTAGCTCCGGGGCGTGACGTGCAGGATGATGCCGGCGATGAGGAAGATGAGGATGACGATGTTGAGGTTCAACCCCCCGCCGCCCGCGAACCAGGCCACCAGGTAGACCACCCCGGCTACCCCGATGATCCCGGAGAGCCACGGCGTCTTCTCCAGCCACTCCGCCGGCGTCGCCGGACGGCTCCGGTCTTCTTCCGGCTCTGACTCTCTAAGAACCTCGGCGTCCACGACCACGCGGTCCTCGACCGGGGGCAGCATCGAGCGGTTCAGGAGGGGCAGGGTGACCAGCAGGACACCTGCTATCGCGAGGTTGTACGGAGCGAAGATCGTCTCGCTCGCCGGGATGATGCCCACCGCGTCCTCCAGGAAGTGGCCCGGGGTGGCGATCACCAGCGGCACGGAGCCGGAGAACCCGGCATGCCACACCAGAAAGCCGCTGTACGCGCTGGCGATCACCAGCCGGTAGTCCAGGTTCCTTACCTGCAAGGCCATCTCGCGGGCCAGCAACGCGCCGATGATCAGGCCGAAACCCCACTGGATAAAGGAGGCCACGGTGGCGAAGACCGTGGTTATGATGATGGCGCTCGCCGGTCCCCCGGCGCGCCGGGCCACGGCCTCCAACGCGGCCCGGACGACCCGGGTGCGCGCCAGCACGTACCCGGTGACCAGGACCAGGACCATCTGCATCGAGAACTCCAGCAACCCGAAGAGCCCCGCGCCCCAGAACTCGACCATGTCGAGCGCCGAGGAGCCGGTCAACACCATGCCCATGAGAAACACGACGAGCGTCAGCGAGATCGCGAACAGCCACGGGTCCGGCAGATACCGTTGCATCATGACGACGAAAAACCCAGACACTTTCTGCATACTCCACCCCTTTTTGATGTTCGATCAGAGAGAGCCCGAAGTACCGCGCGTCAGCCTCGCTCCAGCGCATCCTCCACGAAGTGCAGCCGGTCGTTGCCCCAGAACATCTCGCCGCCCACAAAGAACGCCGGGGCCCCGAAGACGCCCCGCTCCAGCGCCCCGGCCGTCGCGCTCTTAAGCGCCTCCTTCGCCTCCGGCGCGGCGGCCCCCTCCAGTACCTCCTCCGCATCGAGCCCCGCCCGGCGCGCCGCCTCTGTTATGGGACCGTCCTCGTCGGCCTCCTCGCGTCCTTTCGGCGCGCCGCCTTCCTCCCAGAACAGCGCGAACGCCTCCCGGGTAAAGGCCTCCAGGGCCCCCAACTCCCGGCAGACCACCGCCGCCCGCATCGTCTTCAGGGTGCGGAAGGGAAAAGGCTCCGGGAACTCTAGCGGCACGCCGTAGAAGTTCGCCCACCGCGCTATGTCGCGCCGCTGGTAGCGGCTCTTGGCCTCGATTTCTATTGGAGCCTGGATGCCAGCCGCCTTGTGCACGGCGCCGAGCAACATCGGCTGCAAGGCCAACTCCGCGTCGCGCTCCTCGCAGACGCGGCCCAACTGCGTGTACGCTAGATAAGCGTACGGGCTCACCAGATCGTAGTAGAACTCCACCGTCCTCACGGATACCCCCTTGCTCCGTTTCCGGCGACCAGCTTACCCCGAACCCGGGCTTCGCGCCCGGGCGGTTATCCGGAGAACACCGGGGAATCCGAGCGACGCTGGTAGATCAATTAATGGTGTTGCCAGGCTTCGAGGTCCCGGGTGAGCCGGCTGACGGCTTCGGGAAGCTCCCCGCTTACCACGTCGGCCAGGGTCACCTCCTCCAGCACCGCGCGCAGGCTGGCCCGGACGGCGATCCAGACCTCCCTTATGGGCTCCGCCGCCCCCTCGTAGGTCACGTCCTCTGGCCACTCGTTGCGCACGTTGGCCAGCGGTCCTTCCACCGCCCGCAGTACGTCGGCCAGGGAAACCTCTTGCGGCGGGCGCGCGATCTGATAGCCACCCCCGGCCCCCCGACGGGTCTTTACCAGGCCGGCGCGCTTGAGGTCGAAGAGGATGTTTTCGAGAAACTTCTTCGGGATATTCTGGGCTTCGGAGACATAAGCGCCTTTCACGGATCCCGATCCCACCCCGTCCCACGCCGCGGCCAACTCCGCCATGGCGCGCAACGCGTAATCTCCTCGGGCCGTCACTTGCAAGCCAAAACGCCTCCTGCTCCCACCTCACATATCCGGTGCTCGGAGAAAGGATAACATCTCGTGCGGCCGGACCCTCGTATATCCAGACCGCTCCGAAAAGCCTCGTTTGCCAGGCACACCAGGCTATGCTGGGCGTCGAACGCCAAACTGGAGGGCCGGCGTTCCCGGCGCAAACCGAAACCTCCCCCGCGAACCGCCTGAACAAAAACGAGGTCGTCTGCTAACCTATGCCGCTGACTCCAGGACCTTGACTCCGAGAAGGCAGCGTGGTTTAAATACCGGCTTGACAACTTTGTCTACTGTTTTGATGATAAATGAGATCACACGCAATTAAGGAGAGTTGAAGTTTGTTGGCGAGGTCGATAACACGCAGGTTTCGTCTGGCGGCGGGTCTGCTCCTGCTCGCGGGGTTGTCGTTGGGTGGGGCGGCTGGTTGCGGGGCCGCGGCGGCTGAGGGAGAGCCGAACCTTTTGCTGGCCGCGTACTCGACGCCGCGCGAGGCTTACGTGGAGGTAATGGAGGAGTTCCAGCAGACGGAAGGGGGGCGGGACGTCACGTTCGACACGTCCTTCGGGTCTTCCGGGGAGGTAAGCCGGGCGGCGGACGCGGGCTTGCCGGCGGACGTGGTCGCTTTCTCGCTGGAGCCGGACATGACGCGGCTGGTAGAGAGCGGGCTCGTGGACGAGGACTGGAACCAGGACGGCTACGACGGGATGGTCACGGACTCGGTGGTCGTCATCGCGGTCCGGGAGGGCAACCCCAAGGGCATAGAGGGTTGGGAAGACCTGATCGAGCCCGGGGTAGAGGTACTCGCGCCCAACCCCTCAACCTCCGGGGGAGCCAAGTGGAACTTCATGGCCGCCTACGGGGCCCAGCTGGACGCCGGCCGCTCCGAGGAGGAGGCATTGGAGTACATCGGGGCGCTGCTGGATAACATCGCGGTACAGGACAAGAGCGCCCGGGAATCGCTCAACACGTTCATAACCGGCAAGGGTGACGTGATCCTCGCCTACGAGAACGAGATGATCCTGATGGAGCAGCTCGGCTACGACTTCGAGTACATAGTGCCCGAGTCGACCATCCTCATAGAGAACCCGGTCGCCGTGGTCAACACCAGCCAGAACCCGGAGAAGGCTCGGGACTTCCTGGACTACCTCAGGACGCCCGAGGCACAGAGGATCTTCGGGGAGCAGGGCTACCGGCCGGTGGTCCCCGAAATCCTGGAGGAGTTCGACTACCCCGAGCCGCCGGACCTGTTCACCGTGGCGGATTACGGCGGCTGGGAGAGCGTGGACGAGGAGTTCTTCGGGCCGGAGGGCAAGATCACGCGGGTGGTCGAGGAGAGGGGGCTCGCCAGATGAGCACCGCGAGAAGTTCATCCCGGTCTCCCGGACGCTCCGGTCTCGGTGGGATCTTCGGCGGCGAGGCGTTGCAGCGGGGAACGGTGCTCATGTACCTGAGCCTCATCGTGCTCATACCGCTCGCCGCGGTGGTGTGGACCTCCGGCGAGGAGGGGTGGTCCGGGTTCTGGGCGGCCATAACCGCGCCGGAGGGGATGGCGGCCCTGAGGCTCACCTTCGGGGCGGCGTTCGTGGTGACGGCGATCAACGCCGTGGCCGGGACGCTTATCGCCTGGGTCCTGGTCCGCGACTCGTTCTGGGGCCAGGGAATTTTCAACAGCGTGATAGACCTGCCCTTCGCCCTGCCGACCATCGTTGCCGGCCTGACGCTCCTGGCGCTCTACGGGCCGGGCAGCCCGGTGGGAATAGACATCGCCTACGCGCCGGTGGCGGTGGTCGTCGCGCTGCTGTTCGTGTCGCTGCCGTTCGTGGTGCGGGCCGTACAGCCGGTGCTGGAGGAGCTGGACACGGAGATGGAGGAGGCTGCGGCGTCCCTGGGCGCGAGCCGGTTCACCATCTTCCGGCGCATCATCCTGCCGACCCTCATGCCGGCGATCCTCGGCGGCTCCGGGCTCACGTTCGCCCGCTCCCTCGGGGAGTTCGGGGCGGTCGTCCTGGTCACCGGCAACATCGCCTTCGAGACACAGGTGGCCTCGGTCTACATCTTCGGCCAGATCGAGGGCGGAGATATCCCGGCCGCCTCGGCCGTCTCGGTGGTGCTGCTCGCGTTCTCGCTGCTGGCCCTTATCGGGTTGAACGTCGTGCAGGGGAGGTGGACCCGGCATGAAGAGTAGGCTCGCTCTCCGGGCCGTGGCGCTCGGGTACCTGGGGTTCCTCATCCTCCTGCCCGTGGGAGGGGTCTTCTGGATCACCTTCCGGGACGGCTTTATGCCGTTCTGGGAGTCCATCACCACGCCCGAGGCCCTCAACGCCTTCTACCTGACGGTCTTTGCCGCCGTGGTGGCCGTAGTCGCCAACACGGTCTTCGGCGTGGCCGCGGCCATAATGCTCGTCCGGCGCCGCTTCCCCGGCAAGCAGCTGCTGAGCGCGCTCATAGACCTGCCGCTGGCGGTCTCCCCGGTCGTCGTGGGGCTCGCCCTGATCCTAGTCTACGGGACCTACGGCTGGTTCGGGGGCTGGCTGGCCGAGCAGGGGATACTGATAATCTTCTCGTTCCCGGGCATCATCCTGGCTACCGTCTTCGTCTCGCTGCCGTTCGTGGTGCGCGAGGTGGTGCCGGTGCTGCGCGAGGTCGGCACCGAGCAGGAGCAGGCCGCCTCTACCCTGGGGGCCTCCTCCTGGCAGACGTTCTGGCGGGTCACGTTGCCCTCCATCCGGCCCGGGGTCACCTACGGCATAGTGCTCACCACGGCCAAGGCCCTCGGCGAGTTCGGGGCCGTCTCGGTCGTGTCGGGGCGCATTATCGGCCGCACGGAGACGCTCACCCTGCACGTCGAGGACCGCTTCCAGGCGTTCGACCTCGCCGGGGCCTACGCCGCCTCGGTCGTTCTCGCCGTGCTCGCCCTGGGGACCCTGTTCGCCATGAACCTGTTAAAGCCCAAAGAAGAGAAAGCGTAGCGCCAGTGCGGAAGGAGAGCCAGCATGGGAATAACCGTTAGCAACATCTCCAAGAGGTTCGGAGACTTCGTAGCCCTCGACGACGTTTCGCTGGACATCCAGAACGGGTCGCTCACGGCCCTGCTCGGACCGTCCGGCTCCGGCAAGTCCACGCTGCTGCGTGTTATCGCGGGCCTGGAGAACCCGGACTCCGGCGAGGTGGTGATCTCCGGTCAGAACAAGACCGGCACGCCCCCGCAGCAACGCGGCGTGGGCTTCGTCTTCCAGCACTACGCAGCCTTCAAGCACATGACCGTGGAGGACAACGTAGCCTTCGGGCTCAGGATCCGCAAACGCTCCAAGGACCAGACCAGAGAAAAAGTCCACGAGCTGTTGGAGCTCGTGCACCTCGAAGGCTTCGCCCACCGCTACCCGTCCCAGCTCTCCGGCGGCCAGCGTCAGCGCATGGCGCTCGCCCGCGCCCTGGCCATAGAGCCGGAGGTGTTGCTCCTGGACGAGCCGTTCGGCGCGCTGGACGCCTCGGTGCGCAAGGACCTGCGGGCCTGGCTGCGGCGACTGCACGAGGACATGCCGGTGACCACCGTGCTGGTCACCCACGACCAGGAAGAGGCGATGGAGGTCGCCAGCGAGATCGTGGTCATGAACGACGGGGCCATAGAGCAGATCGGCGATCCGACAGAGGTCTACGAGAACCCGGCTACCGAGTTCGTGATGAGCTTTATCGGGCCGATAACCCGCTTGCAGGGCGCTTACGTCCGGCCCCACGACCTCCGCATCCAGCTGGAACCCAACGGCAAGACCTCCGAGGCCCGGGTAGAAGAGCTCTTACACCTGGGCTTCGAGGTCCGGGTGCACCTCCGCCTCTCCAACGACGAGGACATCTGGGCCCAGATCACGCGCGACACGGCTTCGCAACTCGACCTGAAGAACGGCAAGACCGTCTACATCGTCACCGACCGCAGCAGGAGCTTCGGATAGCAGCCCCCGGCTAAAAGACGTTGTAGCCCCATGCTGGAGTGGACGCTGCGGTTTCCGGTCTCCGGCGTCGAGGCGAACCCGCTGGCGCTCTTGCTGGTGGCGTTCGTGGTCTCCGCGCTGTGCGCCCCGGCGGGGGTCTCGGGGGCGTTCCTGCTGCTGCCGTTCCAGGTGAGCGTCCTGGGCTTTACCAGCCCGGCGGTGAGCCCGACGAACCTGATCTACAACGTCCTGGCCACCCCCGGCGGGATCTACCGCTATTCCACGGACCGGAGCATCTCCTGGCCGCTGGCCCGCACGATAATCCTCGGTTCACTGCCGAGCGTCTTCGTGGGGGCCGCTCTCCGGGTGACGGTCTTCGCCGATCCCGAAGCATTCAAGGTCTTTGTCGGGGCGGTGCTGCTCTACCTCGGAGCCCGGCTCCTGCTGGAGGTGTTCGGCTATCCCGACCGCGCCCGGCCAGCCCGCGGTACGCCGCCCGGTACGCCGCCCGGTGCCGGCTCGGTGCTGGTCCTGGCCTTCCTCGTCGGCGTGGTCGGGGGCGTATACAGCATCGGCGGCGGGGCGATCATCGCGCCGTTCCTGGTCGCCATCTTCCGCATGCCGGTGCGGTCCGTCGCCGGGGCGGCGCTGGTGGGTACCTTCGTGACCTCGGTGGCCGGCATAGCGTTCTTCGAGCTGCTGGAAGCGCTGGGCGCCGGAGGAGAGGTTCCCGTCTCCCCGGACTGGCTATTAGGCGCGGTGCTCGGCGCTGGCGGGCTGGCAGGGACCTACGCCGGGACCTACGCCGAGCGCCTGCTGCCGGAGGCCGGCATCAAGGGCGTCCTGGGAGCCCTGGTATGTCTGCTCGCCGTCAGCTACCTTCTGTAGCGGCGATGACCACGGCGAACGCGCGTCGTTCCGGAAGGACATTTCCTGGACTATAAACCCGTCAGCTTCCAGGAAGCGTTCTGGTCCTGGGTGAAGCTGGGTTTCATCAAGCGCCCGCCCGAAAAAGCGTCGCGCCTCGAGAAGGTTGCGCTGGGACCCCCGGACGCTCTCGGACCTGGAGATGATCTCCACCGGCGTCTTCTCACCCCTTACCGGCTTTATGAAACAATGCGTCTCTCGGACGGCATTGCCTGAAGCACGCCGATCACGCCGTCCAAACGAACCAGGCTCACGCCTGTTTCTCTCCGACATGAAGGTGCGGGAGATGTTCGCCCGGGAAGAGTACCCGCCACCGGAGTTCTCCCGCCCGGAGGTCGTGAAGGTCTTATCGAGAGGTTCGAAAGCAGATAGGAAACGTAGTAGATTGTTCCGGTAACATTTGAAAGGAGATAACGTGGACGGAGACTCAGGACGTCAGGACGAGGGGTTGCAGAGTCAGGTAGAAGAAGGCCGGGGGTTTACCGTGTGGTTCACGGGGCTCTCCGGGGCGGGAAAAACGACCATCGCCGAGATCGTCGAAAAGGAGATCCGGGACCGCAACCGGCGGGTGGAGGTCCTGGACGGCGACATCGTGAGGACTAACCTCTCCAAAGGCCTGGGCTTCTCCCGGGAAGACCGCATCGTCAACGTGCTGCGGATAGGCTTCGTGGCAAACCTCCTCACGCGCAACGGCGTCGCGGTGGTCGTCAGCGCCATCTCCCCCTACAAGGAGGCCCGCGACCAGGTACGGCGCCGGATCATAGATTTCGTGGAGGTCTTTGTAGACGCCCCCCTGGAGGTGTGTGCCGAGCGGGACGTAAAAGGCCTCTACAAGAAAGCCTTTTCCGGCGAGATACAGGGCTTTACCGGCGTCTCGGACCCCTACGAGCCGCCCGTGGCCCCGGATCTGGTTCTCAAAACCGCCGAAGAAAGCCCGGAGGAGAGCGCCCACCGGGTAATAGAGAAGCTGGAGTTCTTCGGCTACCTCTGGTCCCCGGGGACCACCCGGCACCCGGAGTTCGGCGAGTACCGCTGGTAGCCGGGGATATCCGGGAGCCGGGCACGAGTCCGGGGAGACTTCGCCCGGACGAGTTTCTAGGGCGCTTCCGCCTGTCTCTCCGGGAGTACGGCTAGAGTATCTGCCGAACCCTGTTCTGGGAGGCCGGATCGAGCGGGCGCGGTTTGCCCGGCTCCCCGCTAGTCTCCACTAGTCGCCGCCGAAACGGCTCCGCTGCCGGTTGCGCTTGTAGTTGTTGCGGCTCGGCGCGTAGACGAACCAGTAGGAACCTACCAGGATTCCTACAAACAAGATCAAGGCTCCGATAAACTGCAGGTACTCGGTCTCCATCGAATATCTCCTTTCGACGCCCCTTCTGGATATATTCTACGACAATCAGCCCCGTTTGGCGCGAGCCTGTAACGGCCGTTCTACCGGGCTTCCGGTCTGGTTTCCTGGCTCGAACCGTAGTATGATGGCCGCCGTGCGCCGGCCGTTCGATGTCAAAGAGAAACTATAGTTAAACACCGGACGGTTCGCCGCTCCCCGAAACTCGCGTTTCTCTACGGAGCCCCGATAGGGCTCCTGGGAGGCCTCATCGGGCTGGGAGGAGCGGAGTTCCGCCTGCCGGTGCTCGCCGGCATCCTGGGCTACCCGGCCCGGCGGGCGGTGGCCCTCAACCTCGCCATCAGCCTCATCACCATAGCGAGCGCCCTGGCGGTCCGTTCCGGGACGCTCTCCCTGGCGCCCGTGTTCGAGATGCTGCCGGTGGCGCTCTCGATGATCGCCGGGGCGGTCTGCGCCGCCTACGCGGGAATAGGGCTCGTGCACCGCATAAGCGAGCGGCTGCTGGAGCGCCTGATCCTGGTGCTGCTCCTCGTGATCGGCGCGGCTCTCATCGTCGAGGCGTTCCTGCCGGGCGAGGCACCGGCGCTGCTGCCCGAGCCTCTGGCGCCGCGCCTGGCAGCCGGGGTGCTCTTCGGGTTGGTAATCGGGCTGGTCAGCAGCCTGCTCGGGGTGGCGGGCGGGGAGTTGATCATCCCCACGCTCATCTTCGCCTTCGGGGCGGACGTCCGGGTTGCGGGCACCCTGAGCCTGATCATAAGCCTCCCTACCGTCGCCGTGGGGGTGGCCCGCCACACACGACTCGGCGCCTTTAAAGAGCGCCGGGATCTCTCGCAGACGGTGGCTCCGATGGGAGCCGGGTCGGTACTGGGGGCGGTAGCCGGGGGTCTGCTGGTCGGGCTCGCGCCCGCGGCGGCGCTCAAGCTCATCCTCGGCGTGATCCTGATCATCTCGGCCGTAAAGATCTTCCGCCACTAGAGGGCATCCGGCGGCCAGGAAGTCTGCGGACCCGCCTTCGTTCCGGGCGCTGCGGGGGAAAGGGCCTACTCCTGATAGCCCTGCGCCTTGCGCGTCATGTAGCGGGCCGTGAAGATCACGACGAAGGCGAAAGCCAGGACCAGCACCGACAGGGCCACCGCCGCGTCGAAGTCCCGCTCCAGCTCGCTGAAGATCGCCAGCGGGATGGTCTGGGTGACGCCCTGGAAGTTGCCGGCGAAGATGATCGTGCCGCCGAACTCTCCCAAGGCTCTCGACCACGACATCACCGCCCCGGCCAAGAGCGCCGGGAACGCCAGCGGCACCGTGACCCTGAGAAAGACCGTGATCCCGCGCGCTCCGTCCACCATCGCCGACTCTTCTACCGCCCGGTCTACCTGCGCGAAGCCCACGCTGGCTTGCCGCACGTAGAAATGGCTCGCTGCGAACAGCTCAGCCATTACCACCGCGGCGGTGGTGAAGCTTATGGTGATGCCGAAGGCGGTCAGGTGCTCGCCGAGCAGCCCCGCCCGGCCGAACGCCAGGAGTAACGCTATACCCGCCGCCGAGGGCGGCAGCACGGCCGGGATGTCCACCAGTGAGTCTACGAGCCGCTTGCCCGGGAACTCGTAGCGGGCCAGAACGTAGGCGGCCGGCGTCCCTACGATGAGGATGATCACCATGGTGACCGCCGTGGTAAAAGCGCTCAGGCGCAGGGCATCCAAGGCCACCGGCGAGGTCATCGCCTCCCAAGTCTCCTCGCTAAGGGTCCAGATAACCAGGCTTACAAGAGGGAGGGCGATAAACCCGGCCAGGAGCGCCAGCGCCGCCACCCCGATCCCGGGAGGTCCGTTCTTGCTAAAGAGGCTGGAGAGGCTTCGCCGGAACCTCCCACCTCCTCCGGCCCCACGCCCGCCCGCCGGACGTCCAGCAGGACGCCCAGTCGGGCGCTTTCGCGGTTCCTGTCCGGGAGCTCGGGGAGAGGCGGCCTGCTCCACCGTCGCCTGCTCTCGGCGGGGGGTCCCGTCGCTACCCGGCCGGCTCAAAACCCCAGCTCTCCAGTATGCGCTGGCCCTCCTCGGAGAAGACGAACTCTACCCACTCCTCCGCCAGCTCCTCGTTCTGCGTGGCGCTAGCTACGGCTATCGGGTAGGTGGCGACCACGTTCAATTCCGGTGGAATTTCCACTATCTCCACCCGCTCCTCTATGTCCGGGGTTATGTCGCTCTCGTAGACGAAGGTGGCGTCGGCCTCGTTGAGGGAGACCCGGTTGGCGGCCGCCTTCACGTCCACCTCTCTAGAGGAGATGTTGCCGAGCACCCGCCCGGAGAAGTCCTCCCCGTACTCAGCGTCGGCGTTCGAGAGCAACGCCTCGGTATATTCGGCCACCGGAACCCCGTCTTCGGCCAGAACCAGCGTCACGCTCTCGCCGGCGAGATCTCCGAGGCTCTCTATCCCGGCCGGGTTGCCCTCGGGCACGATCACGGCCAGCTCGTTGGTTACGAAGGCCCTAGGCTCCTCCACCAGCCCATCTTCCAGGGCGCTGTCCATCTTTTCTTCGTCGGCCGAGGCGAACACGTCGGCCGGGGCGCCTTGCTGGATCTGGGTCAAGAGCGCGGAGCTGCCGGCGAAGTTCAGGCGCACCTCCGCGCCCGGGTTCTCTCCTTCGAAAGCCTCCTTCATCTCCCCGAAGGCGTCTATGAGCGAGGCCGCGGCGAAGACGTTTATGCTGCCATTCCGTTCGCCGCCCCCACACCCGGCCAGCACCGCTAGCAGGAATACCGGGACGAAGACCATAAGCGCATGCCTTCGTCGGCTATCCAAAACGTGTCTAACGTTTCCCTTCTAGCGTGCTCGTCTCCGGTCTCTCCTGAGCCGGCCTCGCCCGTTTCCGGCCGGGGCCTTGAAAAGCAATCATATAAACGACCAACCCGAAAGTCTTCGTGCAATGTGCACAAACCTCCGCCGAACGGGGGCGAAAACCGGGGGCTTCCCGGAGAGCGAGCAGTTCTTCCCCGGCGCGGGGCATGCCGCGTTGCCCGGCGCTCCGGCCAGTGCTAACATCGTTCCATCGCCGCGGTAGAACAGTGGGGAAACGTTCGCGCGCAGAGCGGCGGCTCACGCCGCCGGAAGGAGGAGAGATGAAGGGCCTGATCCAAGACTACCAGCTCACGGTGCCCGCGATACTCCAGCGGACGGAGACGCTCTACGGGCCGAAGGAGATCGTCACCCGCAAGCCCGACAAGAGCTTCCACCGCTACACTTACACGGACTTCGTAACCCGCGCCAAAAAGCTGGCCGTCGCCCTGGACGACCTGGGCCTGGAGCCCTACGACCGGGTCGCCACCCTCGCCTGGAACACCCACGAGCACCTGGAAGCCTACTTCGGCGTCCCCTCGTCCGGGAGGGTACTCCACACCATAAACCCGCGCCTGAGCCCGGACGACATCGCCTACATCATCGAGCACGCCGGCGACCGGGTGCTCCTTATAGACGAAACGATGGTGAAGCTTCTCGACGGCTTCAAGGACGACGTGAGCCTGGAGCACGTGTTCGTCTTCGGCTCGGCGCCCGAGGGCCTGGAGAGCTACGAGGACCTCCTCGCGGGCGCCGACGAGGGCGCGTTCAGGTACCCGGACCTCGACGAGGAGGACGCCGCGGCGATCTGCTACACCTCGGGGACCACGGGCCGGCCAAAGGGCGCCCTGTACTCGCACCGGGCCATCGCGCTGCACTCGATGGCCTCGGCGATGGCCGACACCATAGGCATCCGGGAGCGGGACGTGGTGATGCCCGTGGTCCCGATGTTCCACGTCAACGCCTGGGGGCTGCCGTACACCTGCACGCTGGTCGGGGCCACGCAGGTCATGCCGGGCGCCCACCTCGACCCCGAGAGCCTGCTGGAAGACCTGGCGAACGAGCGGGTCACCGTCACGGCGGGGGTGCCCACGATCTGGCTCGGCATCCTGCACGCCCTGGACGCGGACCCGGAGACCTACGACCTGTCCGCCCTGCGGAGCATGATCGTCGGCGGCTCGGCGGCGCCGGAGGGCGTGATCCGGGCCTACAAAGAGCGCCACGGCCTGAACGTCGTCCACGCCTGGGGCATGACCGAGATGTCGCCCCTGGGCACCATCTGCAACCTGCGCTCCATGATGGACGACCTCACCGAGGACGAGCGCTACCGGATAAAGGCCAAGCAAGGCTCCCCGGTGCCGTTTATCGAGGTGCGGGCGATGGCCGAGGGCGAGCCGGTCCCCTGGGACGGGGAGAGCATGGGCGAGCTGGAGGTCCGCGGGCCCTGGGTGGCGAGCGCGTACTTCAACACCGACGAGGGCGCCGACAAGTTCACCGACGACGGCTGGTTCCGCACCGGCGACATCGTCACCATAGACGAGAACGGATACGTCGAGATCCAGGACCGCACCAAGGACCTTATAAAGAGCGGCGGGGAATGGATCTCCTCGGTCGCCCTGGAGAACGCCCTGATGTCCCACGAGGCCGTGGCCGAGGCCGCCGTTATCGCCATCCCCGACGAGAAGTGGCAGGAGCGCCCGCTCGGGGTTGTGGTGCTCAAGGAGGGCGCGGAGGCCACGGAGGAAGAGCTGCTCTCCCACCTCTCCGGTGAGTTCCCGAAGTGGTCCCTGCCGGACGCCATGGAGTTCGTGGAGGAGATCCCGCACACCGCCACCGGCAAAGCCCTGAAGATGAAGCTGCGCGAGCAGTTCCAGGACTACACCCCCGCCGGAAGCTAGCCGGGCACGAACCAGAGGGAGGAGCGTTTGAGCCCGACCGAGGTCCTGGTCCAGCAGGACGTGCCGGCCACGATGCGCGACGGTGCCACCCTGATGGCCAACGTCTACCGGCCTGCCGCCGGCGGCCCCTACCCGGTACTCCTCACCCGCCTGCCCTACGGCAAGGACCTCCCCTTCAACACCACCTACTTCGACCCGCTAAAGGCCGCCCGCGCCGGCTACATCGTCGCCGTCCAGGACGTGCGGGGCCGCTACGCCTCCGAGGGTTCCTTTACCCCGTTCGTCAGGGAGTTCGAGGACGGATACGATTCGGTCGAGTGGGCCGCGCGGCTCCCCGGTTCGAACGGCCGGGTCGGCATGTTCGGCGTCTCGTACTACGGCAAGACCCAGTGGCACGCCGCCGTGATGCGACCACCAGCGCTCAAGAGCATGGTCCCCGGCATCACCTGGGGCGACCACCTCAACGGCGTCCAGATGCGCGGCGGCGCCCAGGAGCTGGGCCTCATGCAGTACTGGGCCCAGGCCACCCTCGCCCCCGAAGCCCTGTTCCGCCGCTACCGGGGAGATCCCGGCCAGTTGGAGAAGAAGCTGCCTTCCCTCGTCGGCTCCATAGACACCCTGCTAGCGGGCGGCGGCTACGACACGCTGCCCCTGACGGAGCTGCCCGACCCCGACGACCTCACGCCCTTCGTGCGCGGCGGCCTTACCCGCGGCGTGGAAGACGAGACCTGGGAGTACCTGAGCATCGACGGCAGGTACGACCGGGTGGACGTCCCGACGTTCCACGTCGGCGGCTGGTACGACTGCTTTATCGGGGAGACGTCGCGCCAGTACGCGGCCATGAAGGAGCAATCGGAAGCGCGGGGCCTGCGGCCGCCGCGCATGCTCGTCGGCCCCTGGACCCACGGCATGTTCGAGAGCACCGTCGGCGAGCTGGACTTCGGCGTCGGCAGCTCCGGGCTCTTCCTGAACTACCACGGCGACCTCACCGACCGGCACCTCCGCTGGTTCGACGCCACGATAAAAGGCGAGGAGACCGCCCTGGAATCCACACCGCCAGTCGAGGTCTTCGTTATGGGCGAGAACCGCTGGCGCGGCTACGAGAGGTGGCCCGTGCCCGGAGCCCGCGAGGAGCGCTGGTACCTGCGCCCGGACGGCGCGCTCTCCCGCGAGGGACCACCCTCCTCAACGCCCGACGAGTACGACTACGATCCGCGAGACCCGGTGCCGACGATGGGCGGCGCGGTCCTGCTCGCGCCCATCCACGGCGCCGGCCCGTGCGACCAGCGTCCCATAGAGGCGCGCCCGGACGTGCTAACCTACACGAGCGAACCTCTCCGGGAGGGCCACACCGCGCTCGGCGCCGTACACGCCACGCTCTACGCCGCCTCCTCCGCCCCCGATACCGACTTCGTCGTCCGGCTCGTGGACGTGCACCCCGACGGGCGGGCGATGGTTGTCGCCGACGGGGTTATCCGGGCCAGCGCCCGCGAGAGCTACCCGGCCCCCGGCGTCATAGAGCCGAAACCTCCGAGCCCCATAGAGCCCGGCGAGGTCTACGGGTACTCCGTAGACCTGTGGACCACCGGCATCACGTTCCTCCCCGGCCACCGGATACGGGTCGAGGTGACCTCCAGCTCCTTCCCCCGCTGGGATCGCAACCCGAACACCGGCGAAAGCGGTGCCCGCTCAGCCCGCACGGCGGTCGCCCGGCAGCGCATTTTCCACGACCCCGAACGCCCGAGCCACGTTACACTTACCGTGGTAGACGGCTGACGAAGGAGCGTTCACCATGTCGGAGCCGGTGATCCTGGAGGCGGTGCGCACCCCGTTCGGGCGGCGCGGCGGCGCGCTGCGCGAGATACGCCCGGACGCCCTGCTCGCCCACGCGCTGCGGGGCCTCGCGGACCGGGCCGGGATAGACCATGTTCAGGTCGAGGACGTGATCTCCGGCTGCGTCACCCAGGCCGGGGAGCAGGGGGCGAACGTCGGCCGGCTCGCCACGATGCTCGCGGGCTTCCCCGTCGAGGTCCCGGCGGTCTCCATAAACCGGATGTGCGGGTCCAGCCAGCAAGCGGTCCACTTCGCCTCCCAGGCGATCGCCGCCGGGGACATGTCCTACGCCGTCGGCTGCGGCGTCGAGAGCATGACCCGCGTTCCGATGTTTAGCGACGTTGGTGGAGCGCCCGACGCCGGAGCCGTCTTTCAGGCGCTGAACTCCGAATTGCTGGAACGGCAGGAGCTGGTGCACCAGGGCGAGAGCGCGGAGCGTATCGCCGACCAGTGGGGCGTGACCCGCGAGGACGCCGACGCCCTCTCCGCCGAGAGCCACCGGCGCGCGGCTGAAGCCAACCGGCACACCGGCCGGGAAGTCCTGCCCGTCGCCGGGCTGGACAAAGAAGGAAGAGAGGTCGAGCTGTCCGCCGACGAGGGCGTCCGGGAGACGGTGGACCCGGAGAAGATGGCGGCGCTCGGGACGGTGTTCCGGCCCGACGGGGTGGTGACGGCCGGGAACTCGTCACAGATCTCCGATGGCGCCGCGGCGGTGCTCGTCGGCGACCGGGAGAAGGCCGAGGCCGACGGCCTCACGCCGAAAGCCCGCTTCCGGGCGCGGGTGGTGGTCGGCGACGACCCGGCCCTGCAGCTCATGGGGGTGGTACCGGCGACCCGGCTCGCGCTCAAGAAAGCGGGCCTCAGCATAAGGGACGTGGACTGGATCGAGGTAAACGAAGCCTTCGCCACCGTGGTCCTCGCCTGGGCCGACGAGCTGAAGCCCGACATGGACCGGGTAAACCCGTGGGGCGGCGCTATCGCCCACGGGCATCCGCTCGGGGCGACCGGCGCGGGCCTCCTGGCGAAGATGCTCGCGGGCCTCGAAGCAACCGACGGGCATCTGGGATTGCAGGTCATGTGCATCGGCCACGGCATGTCCACCGCGACGGTCGTCGAACGCCTCTGATGGAGATAGCGAACCGCACGTTCCTGGTGAGCGGCGGCGGCTCCGGGCTCGGGGCGGCAACCGCCCGAACGCTCGCGGAGGCTGGCGGCAAGGTCCTCGTCGCCGACCTGAACGCGGAGGCCGGAGAGGAGACCGCCGCCGGGATCGGCGAGTCGGCTCTCTTCGTAGAGACCGACGTGACCGACGAGCGGAGCGCGCACGCCGCCATAGACGCCGCGGTTCACGGGCTCGGCGGCTTGCACGGGCTCGTCAACTGCGCCGGGGTCGCCACGGCGGAGAAGGTGCTCGGCCGGGACGGGCCGCACGAGCTGGGGTCCTTCATAAAGGCCGTGCAGGTGAACCTGGTCGGCACCTTCAACGCGATCCGGCTCGCGGCCGCCGTGATGAAGTGGAACGAGCCCGTAGGGGGCGAGGACGACGGGGAGCGGGGCGTCGTGGTCAACACGGCGAGCGTGGCGGCGTTCGACGGCCAGATCGGGCAGGCCGCCTACGCCGCGTCCAAGGGCGGCGTCGTCTCCATGACCCTGCCTATCGCCCGGGAGCTGGCCCGGTACGGCATCCGGGTCATGACCATTGCCCCCGGCATCTTCGACACCCCGATGATGGCCGGGCTGCCGGAGGAGGCCCGCGCGTCGCTCGGGAAGCAGGTCCCCTTCCCCTCCCGGCTCGGCCGGCCCGGGGAGTACGCGGCGCTCGTCCGGCACGTTATCGAGAACCCCATGCTAAACGGCGAGGTCATCCGGCTGGACGGCGCGATCCGGATGGCGCCCCGGTAGCGGGGCTGCTCCGTTCAGGGGGTCAGCAGCACGAGCGCGGCGTACGTCGCCACCCCCACAACGAACCAGCCGTAGCGGGAATGCTCGTAACCCGGCAGCTCGTTTCGGAAGACGTTCTGCAGCAGAAAGCCCGCGAGCAGCGCCATTGACAGGTCGGAAACCGGCTCCGAAGGCGCGGTGAGCACCCGCACGAGCCAACCCGCGAGCGGGGCGAGGGTCAGGACGTACCGGCCGGCGAACTCGTAATCATCGGGATGGTGCGAACGGAGCACGTAGTCCTTGTAGACCAGGTGCAGCCCTATGGCGGCGGAGCCGAGGAGCGCGATGACGAGGTTCTCCGCGACGCCGGCGGGCAGCGCGAAAACTATCGTCCACGTGTACAACCAGCTCAAGGCTATGTGCATCCAGAAAACCTGTGAGGAATGGCTGTTCGCCGCGGCCTCGGAACGCCTCCACAGCATCTGCTCCAGGCCGAAGAACACGAGAAAGCTGACCAGGATAACGAAGTGGATGGCATCCCCGAGCCACTCGTGGGAGGCCTCGATCTCGGGGAAGAGGTGTAGAAAGACGTAGGCGGCGGCTATACCCCCGCCGGCCGAGCGGGCGACGTTCTCCCGGCGGCGCAGAAAGCGGCGTATCCGCGGCCCGGCCAGGTAGATCCCGGCCAGTATCACGGCCACCAACAGGCCGTAGTCCAGTATTTCCAACGTTCGCTGCACGAGCTATACCTTGGGCCAGAACCCGGGCGTCATTATATGGAAGTGCCAGGTCTCCGGGCGTTTAACAGACGGCGCCCACCGCTTTTCGCTACCAAACGGTTTATGCACCGTCAAGGATCTCTCGGGGAACCCTGCGCGCCTTGCCGGTCGCGAGCTCTATGCAGCCGTGGCGGGTGTAGCCGCTGGAGACCACCTCTCCGCCCCGCGAGAGCGTGTAGGAGAAGCGGAGCGAGGCCCGGCCCAGGTCTGTCAGCTCGGTGCACAACGTAAGCTCGTCGTCGAAGAAGGCGGCTTTTCTGTAGAAGAGGCGCGCCTCGACGACCACGAAGCCGTAGCCCCGCTGCTCCAACTCCCGGTAGGAGAGGCCGGCTGCGCGGAGCCACTCCACGCGGCCGACCTCGAAGTACGAAAGGTAGGAAGCGTTGTTTACGATCCCCTGGGCGTCCGTCTCGGAGTATCGGACGCGGATGGAAGTCTCGTGGACGCTATGTCGGCTCTCGCCTACTGGCCCTTGAACTGCGGCTTGCGTTTCTCGGCGAAGGCGCCCATGCCCTCGCGTGCGTCCTCGGTGGCGAAAAGCAGGGCAAACTGGTCCGCCTCGTACTCCAGGCCGCTGATCAGGTCCACGTCCGGCGCCCGGTTGGTCGCGGTCTTGGCGTGCCGGACGGCGACGGGGCCGTTGGCGGCGATCTCCGCGGCCAGCTCCCGGGCCGCGTTCAGGGCTTCGCCCTGGGCAACGACGCGGTTGATCAGCCCTATCTCCTTCGCCTCGGCGGCGTCTATGCGGCGTCCGGAGAAGATTAGTTCTTTGGCCAGGGCCGGCCCGATCAGGCGCGGCAGGCGCTGGGTGCCGCCCATGCCGGGCAGGATGCCCAGGCCGACCTCCGGGAAGCCGAAGAGGGCGTTCTCGGCGGCGATGCGGATATCGCAGGCGAGCGCCAGCTCGCACCCCCCGCCGAGGGCGAAGCCGTTGACGGCGGCTATCGTGGGTACGGGGCTCCGGTCCAGGAGGGCCATCGCGGCGTGCCCGATCTCCGCGAAGCGTTTGGCCTCCAGGGGCAACATCTCGTTCATGGCCGAGATGTCCGCGCCCGCGACGAACGAGCGCTCCCCGGCGCCCGTCACGATGATCGCGCGCGGCTCCTCCCGCTCCACGTCCAGCAGGGCCTGCCCGATCTCCTCGGTAACCTGCGGGTTGAGGGCGTTGAGCTTCTCCTGGCGGTCGATGGTCAGGACGGCGACGCCGTCCTCCCCACGCTCCAGTTTTACGTAGTCCAAGATGTCTCCTTTGTCGGCGCCCGGCTAGCTGACCGGGACGGCTTCCCAGACGTACTCTACAGCTTTCCGGGTGGGAGTTCCGGGGGTGAAGACCTCGCCGACGCCAACCTCCTTGAGCTTCGGGATGTCCTCTTTCGGGATGGTGCCGCCGACGAAGACCAGGATATCGTCGGCCTCGTTCTCGCGGAGCAGCTCGACGACCCGGGGGACGAGCGTCATGTGGGCCCCGGAGAGTATGGAGATACCGATGGCGTCCACGTCCTCCTGGATGGCGGCCTCGACGACCTGCTCGGGCGTCTGGTGGAGCCCGGTGTATATGACCTCCATCCCCGCGTCGCGCAGGGCGCGGGCAATGATCTTGGCCCCCCGGTCGTGACCGTCGAGGCCAACCTTCGCCACCACCACCCGTATCGTACGCTCCATAATGCTTCTATTCTAACCTATCGAGGCCGTCCGCCGCCCCGGCGACGTTCGGGGGATGGGCGGAGAGATCCTCCCCCACCAGCGGCCGGAGCCACTCCTTGAACTCCCCGCAAATCTCACCGGGTGACGCCCTCCATTCCTCCGGGAGCGGTCGCTCCATCCCCGCCACGCTCTCCAGAGCAACCTCCCGTACCTCCACCTCGTAGGGAGAGGAGCTCCTGCGCGCGAGGCCGGGCATCACGCAACTGCGGCCGGCGCGCAGCATCCGGGCCGCCTCTTCTCCCAGCATCCGGGCCTCCCGGCGGTCCACGGGCGAGGCCGCGAGCGCGCAGCTCCTCTGGGCCATCCCGAGCACCTCTCCCCGGGCGGGGAGCCCTAGTTCTCCGGCAATCAGCGAGGCCAGCTCCGGCGCCACGCCGCCGACGACCGGCTCGACGAGCGGAGCTTCCGCCCGCGACAGCAGCCCCTCGCTGACCACCACCACGGCGTAGCCGTAGGTTCGGTACACCTCCTGTACATCGCCGAGGAACGCGCCCCGGTCGAAGCCGCGTTCGGGGACGTAGATCAGGTGCGGCGGGTCTTCCGGCTTCTCCCGGAGACAACCGCCGCCCATCGCCAGCCACCCCGCGTTGCGGCCCATCGTCTCCAGAACGCGTACCGACTCGAAGTTGCGCATGGACTCCAGGTCTTTGCCCACGTCCCGGACCGTGGCGGCGACGTACCGGGCGGCGCTGGCGAAGCCGGGCGCGTGGTCGGTGCCGACGAGGTCGTTGTCTACCGTCTTGGGTACGCCGAGCACGGCCAGCTCGTGTCCTATCCTCCGGGCGGCGCGTTCCATTTGCAGGCAGGCCCACATGGTCCCGTTGCCCCCGATGAGGACGAGCCCGTCTATGCCGCGGCGGGCGAGGTTCCGGGCGCAGCGGTCGAAGCCTTCTCCGTCCAGGGGCCACCGCCCGGCGCCGAGCCAGGCACCGGGCATCTCGGCTGCCTGCCGGCTACGGCCCACCACGGAGGGAGGCAGCGGAACCAGGCGGCCTTCGTCCAGCCCCTGCAAACCGTTTAAGGCGCCGTAGACCTCGCAGCCTGCGACGGCCGCCTCCAGAAAGCCGAACAGGCTAGCGTTGAACACCGCGGTCGGCCCGCCCGACTGCCCAACGGCCACCCGCATCCGGCTCACCGCCGCTCCTTACCGGCCGTGCTCGACCACCTCCACACCCAGAAGGCGGCCGAGCTCCACGAAGTCCTGCGCCCAATCCCCGTAGACGAGGCCGTAGTGCGGCTCCCAGCCTTCTTCCAGGAGTTCGTGGAGCAGCCTCCGGGCCTCCACGTCGGGGCGCACCACCGCGCAGGTGCCGAAGAACTGCTGCGGCGCCTCTACCACCTCGCCCCGGAAGACCAGCAGCCGGAAGCGCTCCCCGCTGCGTCCGAGACGGGCTACCGTGACCCGGCCCGGCTTCAGCCCCATCTCCAGGGTAAGCCCGATCCCTCGGTTGGGATGTACCCCCGCCCGCGCCCCGTAGACCGGGTTCGCCAGCGACGGCGCCCCAGACCCGTCGTGCCAGAAGACGAAGCCGCCAGACGAGCCGTCCAGGTATGCCAGGTCTCCCAGGTAGACCGGGGTCCCGGACAACACCTGGCCCGCGTACATGGTGATGGCGCCGTGTACGTCCGACTCGTTGGCCGCCGGGAGGCCGGCGTCTGTTAGCAGGGACATAGCCCCGTCGGCGGCCGCGCCGTATTCGTCGAAGAACTCCGGCCAGTTCCGGACCGCCAGCGCCCTGAGCCCGTTCTCCGCCGCGTACCGGCGCAGGTAGGCTGTAAGCCGAGCAAACCTCACGACCGTTTCCTGCCCGGGGTCTACGCCCGACACCTTCTCCCGAGTTTCCTCGACCACCGGCCTCCACTCCTCCTCCGGTACCTGGGCCGCGCCCTCGAAGACCTCGTTCAGGTCCACGCGGTGCAGCCGGGTCCCGAGAAGCCGCTGCAGTCCGCCTTCGTCCGTATCCGCAAAGAAAAAGCCCGGCGGGTGTTCACCGACCACCCCGACGACCAGCCGGGACAAGGCGCCGGCCACTTTCTGCACCCGGATACTGCGCTCCAGCTTTTCCCTGAGCCCCACCTCCCCCGGGTCGCCGTACACGAAGGAGTAAGGGTACCGGAGGCCACGCAACAGGTGGGCGGCCGAGTTTCCTCCGGTAAGAGAGTTGAGCCGGAGACGGGCGCCCGTCTCCGGTTCGTTTACGGACCAGATCACCACGGGAACGCCCAGCCTCTCGGCCGCGAGCCGGACGAACCGGGCGTCCACGAAGGTGGTGAGCTGGACGACGGCCAGGTCCCCGGATACATGCTCCAGCGTCTTCTCCAGCTCCTCCGGCGACACGATGATCTTCTCCGGCGCCGCCACCTCTACCGGGAGGCTCCGCAGATAAAGGAGGGTGTCTTCGAACACCCGGCGGGCGGAGTCTATGTCGAAGGTCTCCCGTCCGACGGGGAGGTAAGCAATCTTCGGCGGTCCCTCAAGAGTGTCCTTCAAGCCGCCACCTTCCGCCTTCTACTCCGCACGCTCGAACATGCCCTGCATCTGCTCTTCGAGCGTCTGTACGGCCTGCTCGGCGGAGATGTTCCCGTTGAGCTGGGCGTTGAACTGCTCGGACATAACCAGGGATATGTCCGAGTAGTAAGGCGAGACGGGACGGGGACGGGCGTTCTGGATTGCCTCCTTGCCCCGCGCCGCCACCGGCACCTCGTCGAGCAACTCCTGGTCCTCGTACAGGCTCTGGAGGGTCGGCAGCCGCGTGCTCTCGACGGCGAAGGTCCTCTGTTGCTCCGGGGCGACCATGTACTCGATAAAAGTCCAGATCTGGTCCAGCTTGTCTTCGGAGGCGGCGCTCACGAAGAAGTTCCACCCGCCGAGGGCGCTGAAGCTCTCGTTGTCGGGGTCCATGACCGGGATGGGCGCGATGTCCACCTGCTCCGGCTGTACGTTGGTCTCGTCTTCGTCGTACAGGAGTCCGTAGACAAAGGGCCAGTTGCGCATAAAGACCGCGTCGCCGCGGGTAAAGGCGGCCTGGGACTCCTGGGTGTTGTACTGACCCGTGGAGATCGGCGAGATGCCGTCCTCCAGCATGCTCCGGCGCATCTGCAGCCCCGCGATGGAGGCGGGGCTGTTTATGACGACTAGGTCGCCGTCCAAAACGTCGCCGCCCGCGTTCCAGATGTACTCCAGGGCGTCGGCGACGCCGCCCTCGTCCTGGCTGCCCTGGAACACGAAACCGTAGTTCTCCCCCGTGGCCTCCCGGACGCCGAGCGTCATCTCCTTCATCTCGTCCCAGGTCTGGGGCGGCCCGGAGAACCCGGCCTCTTCCAGCAAGTCCGTGCGGTAATAGAACATGCCCGCGTCGGTAAACCAGGGCACACCCCACACCCGTCCCTCGTAAGTGATGGCGTCCACCTGTCCTTCGAGGTGGTCTCCCCGCATGTCTCCGCCGAAGCGGTCCGACAGGTCCAGTATGTAACCCGGAGCCGCGAGTTGGGCGGTCCAGATCACGTCGCCCCCGATCAGGTCCAGGGTCGGGGATCCCGCCTGGAACTCGGTTCGCAGCTGGTCGAAGTACTCGACGCTGTCCGACGGCATCTCCCGCCAGTCTACGCGCAGCTCGCCCTCGTGCTGCTGGTTGAACTCGTCGATGAGCTTGCGCAGCCCGCCGGCCTCGTCCGGGATAAAGCCAAACTGTATGGTTTCTTCTCCGCCGCCCTGTTGCTGTTGCTGCTCATCGCCGCCGCACCCCGCGACGCCGAGCAGGGCCGCCCCCGCGAGCCCGGCACCACCGAGCTTGAGGAACCTGCGCCGGCTGAACTTTCTGGAGAACGTTTTCAGGGCTTTTTCTCTACCCATGTGCTCCTCCTTCCCTAATCCTTTCCCCCGAACGTCGTTGCAAATTCTGCTACATTTACGCGCTCACCTCGATCCTTCAAGCGGCCGCTGCTGGCAGGGGTACGCCGTACTGCCCGGCCAGCTCCGCGAGCTCTTCGACTACGGTCTCGGGAAGGGCGATGCCCTCCCGGGTTTTCTCTAGAAAGGCCCGGTAGCGCCTCTCCCCCGGATACAGCACCTCCTCCGCGCCCGCCGCCCGGGGCGTAGCCTTTATTTCCCCGATAAACTGATCCACCCTCGCGTAGTACTCGTCCAGGGGCATCCAGCGCGCGATGTCCAGCAGGATAAAGCTGTGGCCGACGCCGGACGGCGAGGCTCCTTCTTCGTAGATGTTGTTGACGTGGGGACCAAACGCGGCCCCGGAGAGCACGCCCGAGAGCATCTCCACGGCAAGGGCGAGCGCGTAACCTTTGGGGCCGCCGAGCGGCAGCACGGCCCCCTGCAAGGCCGCGGCGGCGTCGGTGGTCTCCCGGCCCTCACCATCCACGGCCCAGCCCGGGGGTATCGGCAGGCCCTGCTGGGCGGCGAGGATGATCTTGCCCCGGGCCACGACGCTGGAGGACATGTCTACGATGACGGGCGGCTCCCGGCGGGTAGGGAAGCCGAAAGCTATGGGGTTGGTGCCGAAGTACGCTTTCCTGCCGCCCCACGGGACGATGCCGGGCGGCGAGTTGGTGGTGGCGATCAGGGCCATCCCCTCCCGGCAGGCCATCTGGCAGTAGTAGGCTGCCGTCCCGAAGTGGTTGCTGTTGCGCACCGCGACCGCGGCGATGCCCGCCTCCCAGGCGACCGGTATCGCAGCTTCCAGGGCGCGGTAGGAGGCTACCTGCCCCAGCGCGTTGCCGCCGTCCACCCGCAGAACGGCCCCGGAGCGCTCCACCCGGACCTCGGGACGGGCGGAGATCCGGCCCTCCCGCACCCGCCGGGCGTAGATCGGCAGGCGGCTTACCCCGTGGCTGTCCGTTCCTTCCAGGTTGGCCCGCACCAGGGAGTCCGCCACCACGCGGGCGTCTTCTGGCGGCAACCCGAGGCTCTCTAGAACCCCTTTACAGAAACCGGTCAGCTTTGCCGGGTGGTAGCGTCCGATACCATCTCCTTTCACCCCGCCAGGCAGAGCGAGGGCTCACCCCGTAACACCTTCACGACCTCTTCGGCGACCAGCACCGAGGTCTTTACCTGCGCCTCCTCCGTGAGGCCGGCGACGTGCGGGGTGAGCACCACGCGGCCGCTCTTCAACAGCGGGTTGTTCTCCCCCGGCGGTTCTTTCTCCAATACATCCAGTACCGTCCCGCCGATCAGGCCCTCGTCTATAGCCCGGGCCAGGTCTCCTTCGTCCACCACGCCCCCGCGGGAGGTGTTGATCAGCCAGGCGCCTGGTTTCATCTTCTGCAGTACCGGCCGCGAGAACAGCCCCCGCGTGGCCGCGTTCAGGGGCACGTGCAGGCTCACGAAGTCGGCGGCGGCCAGCAGGGTGTTCAGGTCTACGAGCTCGACGCCGGTCTCGACTATCGGGTAGTCGTAGGGCGTCACGTAAGGGTCGTGGCCCACCACCCTCATGCCGAAGGCCGCCGCCCGGCGGGCCACCCGGTGTGAGATCTCCCCCACCCCCACGAGCCCCAGGACTTTGCCGTGGACCTCGGAGCCGGTGAAGCGCCGCCGGTCCCAGCCCCCCGCCCGCACGTCCTCTGCGGCGCCCGGCAGGTCCCGCGAGACGTGGAGGACGGCGGCCATCACGTACTCGGCCACCGACACCGCGTTGGCGTTCCGGGCGTAGACGACGGGCACGCCCCTCTCGCGGGCCGCTGCGAGGTCGATGTTGTCCAGCCCAACCCCGAGACGGCCCACGACCTTGAGAGACGGAGCCCCCCTGATAAGCTCCGCCCCGACCCGGGTCTGGTTGCGGACGACGAGGGCGTCGGCGGCCCGCGCCTTTCCGCGGAGCCTCTCGGGGAACTCCCACAACCGGGGATCGTACTCGACGCTCCCGAAAGCCTCCAGTACCTCCAGGCCCTCGGGCCAGATCACCTCCGTAACCAGCACGTTCACGCCGGCTCTTCCTCGCGCGTGCCGGCCGGGTCTCTCCCGGGCCTCGCCACCGCCGACTCCACGGACCGCAGGTGGTCCAGCATGGCCTCGCGGGCGGCGGGGGCGTCGCGGGCCTCTATCTCCTCCAGTAGCCGGGTGTGCTCGTCGAGCGAGAGCCGCGCCCGGCCCGGAATCCGCAAGGTCTCGTGCCGCGCCGTGGCCAGGAGGTCGAGGAGGGTGAGCATCACCCGCACGAGCACCAGGTTCTGCGACGCCTCGGCAATGCCCACGTGGAACTGGGCGTCCCGCTCGCTGAGAATTTTAGGGTCCCCCGGGTGCCGGGCGGCATCCTCCAGTATCCCGCGCAGGCGCTCGACGTGGTGGGCGCTCCGGCGCTGGGCGGCCCACCCAGCGGCCTCGACCTCCAGCGTCCGGCGGACCTCGAACAGGTCCTGCAACCCCGCGCCCCGCAGGGGAAACGCGCCGGACAGCCCTCCGAGGCGGCCCATCATATTCTCCTCGGCGCTCGCCACGAAGATGCCCGAACCCCGCCGCACCTTGAGGATGCCGCGCCCGGAGAGGGTCTTGACGGCGTCGCGCAGGGCCGTGCGGCTCACCCCGAACTGCTCCGCCAGCACCCTCTCGGGCGGCAGCCGGTCTCCAGGCCTGAGCCGGCCGCCGATGATAGCGTCGGTTATCTGGGAGATGATCCCCTCCCCTAGCGACCCGCTGCCGGGTACCGTCTTGAAGGTTACGTCCATCTCCCCGGCGAGCGCTAGGCGCTCGGGTAGAGCTTGGTCATGACGAACTCCCTGTGGCCCAGGACCTCGGCCGCGGTGAGCCGGCCTTCCGCCGTCCGGCGGACGTTGTCCATCAGCAGCTCCCCGGCTTCGGGAAGCGTGATCTCCCGGGAGAGCAGGCCGCTCACGTCCACGTCTACGTGCTCGGCCATGGAGGCCGCCGTGTCGGGGTTGGCGGTTATCTTGATGACCGGCACTATAGGGTTGCCCACCACGTTGCCCTGGCCCGTGGGGAAGAGGTGCACGACGGCCCCGCCCGCGGCCATGAGCGTGACGTGCTCAGCGGCCGCCGAGGAGCTGTCCATGAAGTAGAGCCCGGGGCCGTCCTGCGGGGCCTCCGCCGGTCCCAACACCCCGACGACCTCCCGGCTGCCGGTCTTCTCGATGTTCCCAAGGGCTTTCTCCTCGATGGTGGAGAGCCCGCCCTTTATGTTGCCCTGGGTGGGCTGGGAGCCCAGCAGGTCCACCCCCCGGGACTCGATGCCCGAGACGTAAGCCTCGTAGGTCTCCATGAACCTCTCCCGCAACTCCGGGGTGGCCATCCTGTCGGCGATGAGGTGCTCGCCACCCGTAAGCTCCGAGGTCTCTCCGAAAAAGACCGTGCCCCCCTCGTCAACGAGCCGGTCCACGCACACCCCGACCGTCGGGCACGAACCCAGCCCCGTGGTGGTGTCCGACTCGCCGCACTTGAGGCTGACCACGACCTCGGAGAGGTCCACCGGCTCCCGCCGCTTTTCTGAAGCCCCCTGCACGAACTCCTTCGCCGCCCACGACGCCCGGCGAACCGTCTCCAGGTCTCCGTAGCCCTCTATCGAGAACGCGGCCACGGGCTTGCCGGTCTCCGCGATGCCCCCGGCAACCCTCTCCGTCCAGTTGTCCTCGATCCCGATGACCACCACCGCCGCGACGTTGGGGTTGGCGCCGGTGCCGATCATGGTCCGGAAGTGCAGCTCCAGGTCTTCCCCGTACTGCAAGCGCCCATACGAATGCGGCAGGGCCAGCGTCCCCCGGATGTGGCTCGCGACCGCCTCGCACGCCGCGTTAGAGATGTCGTCCACCGGCAGTATCGCGACGTGGTTCCTGACCCCCACCCGGCCGTTCTCCCGACGGTACCCGTAGAGCTCCACCCCTACCACCTCGCGCTCTTGAGGTTGTGGGTGTGCACGTAGTCGCCCACCGAGAGGCCATCCGGAGCCTTGCCGATCTGGACGCCGTACTCGACGACCGCACCCCCCGGCTCGCACTCCCGGACGGCGACCTTGTGCCCCAGCGGGACATCTCCCCCGGCGACCACCTCGACCGTAGAGTCATCGTCCATGTAAACCCCCACCACCCGCTCACCAGCCCCTATCTTCGAGGTCGCTACCCCTACGTGATCACCGCGCTTGTGTACGAGAAACTTGTGCACCCCTCTCCTCCGCTCTATAAGGTGTTTCCCAGATTGGTAATACCAAAGTTTTGTGAGATACTACCAAAGCGATGTCTATGGCGCAACAACGCCCGGGGAGGGCTGGGGGTTTGCCGGGGAGTAGCGGGGAGCCCGCGGACGGGCCCCAGCCTTCGGGACGGCCGGTTTGAGGGCTTCCGGTTGGATCGGACACCTTCTGATCGCCGCCGTGGGCGTGGCGGCGTTGTTCGCCGTCCGGGCGCTCGCGGCCCGGAGGAACAGCATAGACAGAGGGGACCTGAGGGTAGTCTCCGGCGTGCCGTTCGGCCCGTTTCGCGTCGGTAGCTTCGTCGTCTCCCTGACGGCTGACGACGAGCCGTCTGGTTTCGTCCTGCGCGTAACGCATGTCTCTAGCCCGGACCGCGTACTCTGGGAGAGCATCCCCGGCCGGAACTTTGTCTCCGCCGCCCGGGGCCAGGAAACCGTCCGGGACCGCAGGTCCCACTACTCCATCAGCGACAGAATTCTAGAGCGGTACCCGGACCAGACAATCGAAAGCGTCGAGGAGAACGAAGGTTCGCTGCGGATCTCCGGCCGGCTCGCCGGGAGAAAAGGAGCCGGACAGGTCGGCTACCAGCTAACGTTCTCGCCCGCCTCGGACGGGCGGCTGCGCTTCGAGGCCGAGGCCGACGGAACCTGTAACCGGGTCTACCTCACCTACGCCTCCTCCACGCGGGAGCGTTTCTTCGGCTTCGGCGAGCAGTTTACCTACCTCGACCCGAAAGGCAGAAAGCTGCCCATCTTCGTCGGCGAGCAGGGCGTCGGCCGGGGGGCGCAGCCCGCGACCCTGCTCGCCAACCTCCGGGCTGGGACCGGTGGCTGCTGGCACACCACCTACGCGGGCGTGCCCCACTACATAACCAGCGGGTTGCGCTCCCTGTTCCTCGAAAACTACGAGTACTCCGCCTTCGACCTGCGCAAAAAAGACGAGGTGCGGGCGGAGGTCTTCTCCTCGGAGATGGCCGGGCAGATCGTCCACGGGCGGTCCCCGGAGGAGTTGATCGAGGCGTACACGGAGTACGCCGGCCGGATGCGGCCGTTGCCGGACTGGGTTTTGGGCGGGGCCGTCGTGGGGTTGCAGGGGGGCCTGGAGAAGGTGCGGCGGACCTACGAGGAGCTGGTAGCGTCCGGCGTCCCCCTCGCCGCGCTCTGGCTCCAGGACTGGGTGGGCCAGCGCCAGACCAGCTTCGGCTCCCAGCTCTGGTGGAACTGGGAGCTGGACGAGGAACATCACCTGGTTTGGGACGTCTTCGGCAGGGACCTGCTAGCCGGAAACGTGCGGCTGATGACCTACATAAACCCCTTCGTGGTCGACGTTTCGGGCAAAAAGAGCTATCGCCGCAGCCTGATCGAGGAGGCCGCGCGAGAGGGTTACCTGGTGCGGGACAGCCGGGGTGAGCCGTACATGATCCCCATAACGGACTTCTCCGCCGCCCTCGTGGACCTCACCAACCCGGCGGCCCGGGAGTGGCTCAAACAACTCATAAAAGAGATGATCTCCGGCGGCGTCTCCGGGTGGATGGCGGACTTCGGGGAAGGTCTGCCCTACGACGCCGTCCTCCACTCGGAAGAGAGCCCGAAGACCTACCACAACCGCTACCCCGAGGAGTGGGCAAAGGTGAACCGCGAGGCCGTAGAAGAGGCTGGCAGGGAAGGCGACGTAGTCTTCTTCCACCGCTCAGGGTACACCAGAAGCCCCAGATACGCCGCCCTCTTCTGGGCCGGGGATCAGCTCGTGAGCTGGGACCGGCACGACGGCTTGAAGAGCGCGATAACGGGCCTGCTCTCCAGCGGTTTCTCCGGCTACAGCCTCAACCACTCCGACACCGGCGGCTACACCGCCATCGAGTTCCCCCCGCTGAGCTACCGTCGTTCCAGGGAGTTGCTGATGCGCTGGAGCGAGCTTTCGGCCTTCACGGTCGTCATGCGCACCCACGAGGGAAACCGGCCCGAGACAGGCTACCAGGTCTACTCGGACCAGGAAACCCTCTCTCACTTCTCCCGGATGGCCCGGGTCTATAAAGCGTGGGAGCCCTACAGAAAAGAGCTGGTGGTGGAGGCGGCAGAAAAGGGGCTGCCGGTGATCCGGCATCCCTTTATCCACTACCCGGAGGACCGGGAGGTGTGGGACCTGCTCTACCAGTTCATGGTCGGCCGGGAGTTCGTGGTGGCGCCGGTGGTAGAGCCGGGCGCCCGGCAGGTTCAGGCGTACCTGCCGGAGGGCAGGTGGACGCACGTCTGGAGCGGCAGGCCCTACGGCTCGGTAGGCGGGAAAGGCGCGTGGGTGGAGGTAGAAGCCCCGCTGGGAGAACCCGCCGTCTTCTACAGAGAAGGCAGCGCCGCCGGTCTCGCCTTCCGGCGGGAGTTGGGGCGTATGGGGCTTCTAGGCTAGAACCGCCTAACCTCTCGTAACCGGGTTCGTGAGCGTGCCCAGCCCCTCTATCTCGACCGTTACCTCGTCGCCCTCCTTCAAAAAGACCTTCGGGTCGCGGGCCATGCCGACGCCGGGTGGCGTGCCGGTCATGATCACGTCGCCGGGCTCCAGCGTCATGCCCCGCGAGAGAAAGGAGACCAACTCGGCCACGGTAAAGACCATCTTCGAGGTAGAGCCGTCCTGCATTACCTCGCCGTTGAGGACGCACCGGATGGAGAGGTCCTGCGGGTCCGCGATCTCGTCTTTGGTGACCAGGTACGGACCCGTGGGCGCGAAGGTGTCGAGCGACTTGCTCCTCGTCCACTGCCCGCCCTCGGAGAACTGGAGGTCTCTGGAGGACACGTCGTTGGAGTTCATGTAGCCGAAGACGTAGTCCAGGCCCTCGCCGGGTTCCACGCCCCGCGCCCGGCGCCCGATAACCACGGCGAGCTCCGCCTCGTAGTCCACCTTCTCCGTTATCTCGGGGATGCGGATGGGTTCCCCCGGCCCGATGATGGTGTTCGGGTACTTGGCGAAGACGATGGGCTTGTCGGGGATCTCGGCCCCGGTCTCGGCGGCGTGGTCCTCGTAGTTGAGGCCGATCGCGACGATCTTGCCGGGCCGGGCTATGGGGGCGTGCAGGCGGACCTCTTCGAGCGGCACGGCGTCGCCACCCACCGGCTGTTTCTCCGCCCCCTGCTCGATCAGGGCCAGCATGTCGCCGGTCTCGCCCGCCAGCTCGCGCACCGCGCCGTCCTCGACAAAGCCGATTCTGGAATCTCCCTCGTTCACCGAATACGTGACCAGCTTCAAAGTTCTCCCCTTTCCAAAAGCCCGCTATCGGCGGAGCCAATCTTAGCAGCAACCGGGGTCCGGCAGCCTTCGAAAATACGCAATTTGGGTGATACGCTGGCCTCCGGGTCAGGCTACGATGTGCCTGTCACCCGGGCGAGTGATGAAGAGTGGTGGGAAAAGGACAAGAACGCATACAGTGATGGCGAGCGGTGCGACAGGCAACCCGGAGGCCGTACAAAGTGTTGGCCTGAGCGTATGTTTGCTCGGGGGATTTCGGGTCTCGGTGGGTACGCGGCCCGTCGGGGAAGACAGGTGGCGGTTGCGAAAGGCGCGGTGCCTGATCAAGCTGCTCGCCCTGGCGCCGGGGCACCGGCTCCACCGGGACCAAGTGACGGACCTGCTCTGGCCGGACCTGGGCCTGAAGGCCGCTACCAACAACTTGCACTACGCACTCTACACCGTCCGCCACGCCCTGGGACCAACAACTGGCAGCCGCTTCCTGAACCTCAAGGACGAGCGGCTGACGCTCAGCCCCGACGCCCCATTGTGGGTGGACGTCGAGGCTTTCGAGGAGGCTGCCGCCACAGCCCGCAGGACGCGGAAGCCCGCAGCCTACCGGGCAGCGCTGGACCTGTACGCCGGAGAGCTGCTGCCGGAGGACCGCTACGAAGACTGGACGGCGGAGCGCCGGACCGGGCTGCACAACACCTACCTAGCCCTGCTCGAGGAGCTGGCGGCGCTGCATGAGTCCCGGGTCGAGACCATAGCGGCTATAGATGTGCTGCAGCGGCTGGTGGAACACGAGCCCACACAAGAAGAGGCGCACGCCGCTCTCATGCGCCTCTTTGCCGCCACCGGCCAACGCTACCGGGCCCTCTGCCAGTACGAGCACCTGCGGGAAGCCCTTGCGCGCGAGCGTGGCACCGGGCCCGGCGCCGCCACCCGCCGCTTCTATGCGGAGGTAGTGTCCGGCGACGCACCGTCCACCGACACGTCGCCCATCATCCGGCGAACATCCCGGCCACCGAGTCTACCCCGACACAACCTGCCCAGCGCCCTCACCAGCTCCAGCGGGCTAGAGCATGAGGAATCAAAGTTAAAAAAGACCCTCTCTGTAACCCGCCTGCTGACGCTGACCGAATCCGGCGGAACGGACCAAACTCCCTCGGAAAACGGACTCACCCGACGTGAGTACCAGGTTGCGCTCCTCACCGCCCGCGGCCTGCCCAACCGTCAGATCGCCAGGGAACTCACGATCTCCGAGCGCACCGTCGAGAACCACGTCGCCCACATCCTGCGCAAGCTCGGCTTCCGTTCCCGCACCCAGGTCGCCGCCTGGGTGGCGGAGCGCGAGCGCCCCTCCTGAAAACACCGGGCGATCCGCCATCCGCGAAAGATGAGTGGTTCCACCTACGCCTTGCAGTCCTCCAGCTAAGAGCCAGCTAAGAGCTCCCGGCTATCGTGAGTACAACACCAAAGAAAGGCAGAAACACATGACGATAGAGCGCAAAGGAGCCCGACCCTACTCGCGACGGCTGGGAGGAGAGGAGAGCTACTGGACGATGGGCGTCTACCTCATGACCTGGCTAGCTGAGGGCAAGGACACCAACGGACAATTCTCGCTGGTGGAAGTGGTTGCCCGCAAGGGCACCGAGCCGCCCCCGCACACCCACTCCCGCGAAGATGAAGCCTATTACATCCTGGAGGGAGAGATGACCTTCCAGGTCGGTGAGCAGACCATAGAGGCGGGGCCGGGAGACTACGTTTGGCTGCCACGCGGGATACAGCACGTCCCGATAGCGAAGACTCCCGAGATCCGGGTGCTGGCCGTGATCACGCCGGCGGGGCTCGAGGAGGCCTTTAAGCAAGTGAGCGAGCCAGCGCGGGCTCCCACCCTGCCGCCGCCACCCGAAGAACCACCCGACATGGAGCAGATGCGGCAGGTACTGGCCGTCTTCGAGGCGTACGGTGCTGAGTTCGCTTTACCCTCGCAGCAGGAGTAGCAGGCCGGTACGGCCCGCCGGTTCCCGAACCTCCGTCGGAGACGAGCGGCTGGCGTGCCTAGCCCAGACCGGCGGCGCGCGGTTGGCAAAGTAAAGGAGGCGCGTAGAGACGAAAGAACTGGACCACCGATTACGAAGAGCCGCCACGGGACGACGCCCGGAGCGCAGAATGAAACAACGAGTCACAAAGGAGAGAGCATGTCGGCAGAAGGCAACAAGGATGTCTCGCGTCGCCTGATCGAGGAAGTCTTCACCGGTGGCGACCTGGAGCTAGCGGACGAACTGATGACCGCCGACGCGGTCACGCACGATCCCCAGAGTCCCGAACTGCCGCGCGGTCCCGAGGGTACGAAACAGGTCGTCTCCACCTACCGCTCGGCTTTCCCGGACCTCCGCTTCACGGTCGAGGACGTATTCGGGCGAAGGGGACAGGGTCGCCCTCCGCTGGACCGCGAGCGGTACCCACCGGGGCGACCTGCCAGACATTCCGGCCACGGGGAAGGAGTCCACGGTCTCCGGGATTACGATAGACCGCTTCGAGAACGGCCGTATAGCAGAGAGTTGGACCAACTGGGACACGCTGGGGATGCTGCAGAACCTAGGGGTCGTCTCCACAGGAAGGGAGTAAAACAAACATGAGGGCACTCGACTGCGAATGTGGAGGCCATCTGGAGGCCACCAGCGACGAAGAACTCTTTGAGCGGGCACGCGAACACGTAGACCGGGACCACCCGGAAATGAGTCTAACCGACGAACAGGTGGTCAATGTCTGGAAAGTTGTGGGTTTGGTTTTCCTACGGCTTCGAGAGCGTCCATCGTGAGGTAGCGCTTCAGCGCCCACTCTTCACTGCTCCTCAA
>SIRX01000017.1 GCA_004563715.1 Actinomycetota bacterium
GGGAGGCGATGAAAGAGGTAGTGAAGGCGAGGATGGAGGCGTTTGGGCAGGCTGGTCACGCCACCGACTACGAGCCGATAAGCCTCGAAGATATGGCCGGGCGCTACAAGAAGGAGGGCCACCAGCTCACCGTCAGCTAGAGGCCCCGAAGGAACAACGGCCGGAGGCCCGGCGCCGGGCCTCCGGCTTTTTGCTGCCCGTCTCTACCCGTTTCGGCGGTAGCCTCTAGACGTCGAAGACCCGCAGCTGTTCCTGGCTCGGGCGGCTGGTAAACAAGCTGACCAGGACTATCGTCGCCAGCGCCACTACTATTGCCGGCACTATGGGTGGCAGCCCGAACGGTTCGCCCAGGACGTACCAGAGAAGCGCCGTCCCGCCGCCCCCGATCACGCTCAGCATGCCCGCGGTCGGGGTCGCGCCGCGCCACAGGAAGCCCGCGTAGAGCGGCACGAGCAGCCCGGCGCTGTAGAGCGTGTAGGCGAAGACTATGGCCGTCACGATATCCGGCATCAGGACCGCGAGGGTGAAGCTGAGCAGGGCGAAGACGACCACGGCCCCCTGGCCTACCCTCCGCAACTCGACGCTGGACGTTTCTCTCGGGGCTAGTTGCTGGTAGAAGTCCCGGGCCAGGTTCACGCTGGCGCTGAGCAGGATGGAGTTGGTCGAGGTGACGATGGCGGCGATGATCACGGCCAGGAGCAGCCCGCCGAGGACGGGCGGCATGAGGGTGGTGACCGCCGTGGCGAACACATCGTCGGGGACCACGTCGGGGCCGAGAACGGCCCGGCCCCCGTAGCCCATGACGGCGACGAAGAGGTAGCCGAGAAAGGCCGCCGGGATGAGCAGGAGCATACCCCGCTTGGCCGTGCGCTCGTCGCGGGCGGAGAAGATGCGCGAGAAGATCAGGGACTGGGAGACGGCCGTGGTGCCCAGGGCGGCTATGGCGAGGCCGAAGGCCCCGAGCCCGCCGACGGACGTGAGCGGCTGGAAGTACCCGTCCGGCAGGGCTGCGAAGCCTCCGTTCTCCGAGCCAACCCCCAGAATGGCTATCACGCCGGCGAGCAGACCGCCGAAGATCAGGAGCGCCTGCAGGGCGTCGGTGAAGGCTACGCCCCGCATGCCGCCGAAGAGCGAGATCAGGGTGAAAGAGACCACCCCGATGACCATCGCTGGTATCCGGTCCAGGCCGGTAAAGGCGACCAGCACCCCGGCGATGGCGATGATCTGCACCGTGACGATGGCGATGTCGCCGAAGATGATCATGGCCGCGCTCACGTACCGGCTGCGGTTGTCGTAGCGCAGCGCCAGCAGGTCCGGGACGGTGAACTGCTCCAGCTTGCGGCACCGCTCGGCCATCACGAAGGTGGCCAGCGCGATCCCGAGCAGCGCCCCGATGCCGCTGAACCACCAGTCAAAGCCCATCTCGTAGAAGCTCCCCGTCCAGCCGACCACCGTGGCCCCGCCGATGTAGGAGGCGAAGAGCGTCCCGAGCAGTACAGGCAGCCCCAGGCTCCGTCCGGCCAGCGCGAAGTCCTCGACCCCGCTGACGTACCGCTTGAAGTACACCCCGATGGCCACGATGACCACCAGATAGACGAGTATCGTGGCGACGTACATCAGGACCTCCCTCCCGCTAGACCTCCGGTCCGCCCCAAGCCTCTCATGTATGGGGCCTGGCGTCTAGAGCGTGCCCTGCCCGCGTCAGCTCACCGGATGTTCAGGTCTCTGTTTCGCTGATCCACTTCGGGACGAGCGGCGGTTCGTAGCGGGAGAAACTTTCGAGCAACCGCTCCGGCCCTTGCTCCACGACGATCATGCCGCGGTGCTTTTCCGAGAGGAAGCCGCGCGCAACCATCTGGTCTAAGACGTTGAGCAGGGGATCGTAGTACCTCGCCACGTTTAGCAGGCCGCAAGGCTTGCGGTGCTCCCCGAGTTGCGCCCAGGTAAAGACCTCGAAAAGTTCCTCCAGGGTGCCGGTGCCGCCCGGTAGGGCGACGAATCCCTCGGAGAGGTTCGCCATGAGGGCCTTGCGCTCGTGCATGGAACCAACAACGTGGAGCTGCGTGAGCCCGGTATGGGCTATCTCGCGCTCCACCAGGGCACGGGGCATCACCCCGACGACCGCGCCGCCGGCTTCGAGTGCCGCGTCTGCCACCACGCCCATGAGCCCGACGTGACCGCCGCCGTAGACCAGGGTTGTGTGCCTCTCTGCGAGCGTCCGGCCCAGATGCCGGGCAGCTTCGGCGTAGCCCGGGTCGTCGCCGGGTCTGGAGCCGCAGAAGACGCAGAGGCTGTTCAACGGACCCGACGGATCAGCGCGGCTCGTAGACGTCGTAGAGGATGGGCTCGATGCCCTCGTCGCCGACGCCGGAGCGGTACTGGATGTAGCGGGCGCGCTGGAGGTAGGCGAGAGCTGTCTTTATGCGGCCTTCGAGGGCCGGAATTTTCTCCTCCAGATCCTGAAGCTTTGCAGAGTCCAGGATCACGTCCTCCTCGTCGTTGGCCTGCCACAGGTCCCAGAGGTTGAGCCAGAGGGCTTCGTTCTCGGGGGGGAGGGGTTCGCGTTCCATCTACCTGCCTTTCTGGTGCTTGCGGAGCTCGAACACGACGTGCGCCAGCTCGGGGACCAGCAGATTCTCCACGGCGAGGCGCACGGCGTTGCGGGAGCCGGGGAGGCAGGCGACGAACTTGTTGCCGACCGCCCCGGCCACGGCGCGGCTGAGGATGGCTGCAGCCCCGACCTCCTCGTAGGAGAGCATGCGGAAGACTTCCCCGAACCCGTCGAGCTTCTTGTCGATCATGCGGTCCGCCACTTCGTAGGTCGTGTCGCGGGCGGAGATGCCGGTGCCGCCCGTGGTGATCACGGCGTCCACGTTGCTGCGGGCCAGGAGGTCGACGAGCGCGGTCTGTATCTGGGCGACCTCGTCGCGCACGATGTCCCGGCCTACGATCTCGTACCCCGCCTCTTCCAGAAGCTCCTGGATAATATCGCCCCCGGTGTCGGTCTCGGAGGTCCGGGTGTCGCTTACGGTGAGGACGGCGGCCCGGACGTGGTCCGGGGCCGCCTCCCGGTGCTGCTCTACGCTCTCGCTCACAGAAGCCCTCCTCCTTGCAGGAACGGGTTGTGCGCCTTCTCGTCTCCGATGGTCGTCTCCGGGCCGTGGCCGGGGTAGACCCGGGTCTCGTCCGGGAGGATGAGCAGCCGCTCCCGGATGCTCTTGATCAGCACTTCCGCATTGCCACCCGGCAGGTCCACCCGGCCCACGCTGCCCGCAAAGAGCGCGTCGCCGGAGATGACGATACCCTCGTCCTCGACGTAGAAGGCGAGGTGGCCGGGGGCGTGACCCGGCGTGTAGAGCGACCTGAGCTGCAGGCCGCCGACCTCCAGGACCTCCTCGTCCTCGATGTGGCGGTCTATCGTCGGGACTTGGCCGAACTTCAGGCCCATCATCATGGCCTGAACGGGGACCTGCTTGAGCATGGGCTCGGCTTCGGCGTGGGCCAGGACGGGACAGGCGTACTCCTCCTTGAGCTGGGCGACGGCCCCAACGTGGTCTACGTGGGTGTGGGTGAGGATGATCTGCACCACGTCCAGCTCCGTCCGCTCGGCGGCGAGCGCGATGCGCGCGGCCTCGTCGCCGGGGTCTATGATCGCGCCCAGGCCGGACCCCTCGTCCCCGATTATGTAACAGTTTTCCTGAAACGGCCCGACGGTCAACATCTCCAGGATCATCTCGTACCTCCTTCATCCGGGCTCGTATCCGCGCGGCCTACAAGGAACTCGACCAGCAGACGCGCCGGGGTCCCGGTGGCCCCCTTGGGCGTGTAGGCGTTGCCCTTTTTGCCGTAGGCGACCCCGGCGATGTCCAGGTGCGCCCACGGGTAGTCGGCGAACTCCTTGAGGAACGCGCCGGCCGTCAGGGCGCCGCCGAACCGGCCGCCGGAGTTCTTTATGTCGGCGGTGTCGCCTTTTATCTGCTCCGTGTACTCGTCGAACAGCGGCAGCGGCCACGCCCGCTCGCCGGCCTTCTCCCCGGCGGCCCGGACCTCGGAGATCAGGGCCTCATCGTTGCCCATGAGGCCTGCGGCGTGGTCCCCGAGCGCCACGTGGCACGCCCCCGTGAGGGTGGCGCAGTCCACGACGGCCGCCGGCTTGTAGCGCCGGGCGTAGGAGAGAGCGTCGGCCAGGATTAGCCTCCCCTCGGCGTCGGTGGAGAGGATCTCCACGGTCTTGCCCGAGTACATCCGCAGCACGTCGCCGGGCTTGAAGGCGTCGCCGCCGGGCAGGTTCTCCGTGGCCGGCACGAGGGCCACGACGTTTATCGGCAACTCCAGCGCGCCCACGGCCTCCATCGCCCCGAGCACCGCCGCGCCGCCGCTCATGTCGAACTTCATGTCCTCCATGCCGGCCGCGGGCTTTATGGAGATGCCCCCGGAGTCGAAGGTGACGGCCTTGCCGACGAGCACCACCGGCGGCGCCTCCCCGCCCTTCCGGTGCTCCAGCACGATAAACCGGGGCTCGTTCACGGCGGACCGGCCGACGGTGGCGAGCCCGGTGAGCCCCTCGGCCTCGATGCCGGCCCGGTCGAGCACGGTGAGTTGCATATCGTGGCGGCCGGAGATCTCGCGGGCTACCTCGGCCAGGTACTCGGGTGTGGCGGTGTTCGACGGCTCGTTGGCGAGGTCCCGCGCCAGGCTGGCCGCGTTGGCGAGGCTCTCTCCCTCCCGGACGGCACGGTCTGCCGCTTCTCCGGCTTCGGGGAGGAGTAAGTGTAGGCTCTCGGGCAGGTCGTTTGCGTCTTCTCCACCGGTCTTGTAGCGATCGAAGCGGTAGAGGCCGAGCGCGGCGCCCTCGGCGGCCGTCCGGGCCGTATCCGCGGTTCCGAAACCCGCCGGAGAGCGCGGCATGAAGGCCGTCTCCCTAACCTTCAGGCTCCGGGCTTTTTTCGCGGCGGTAGCGGCGGCGCGGCGCAGCTTTTCGAGCGTAAAGGAAGCTTCTTCCCCGAGGCCGACGAGCAGCAGGCGGGGGGCGGCGATGGCGCCGTTCGTGTAGAGCAGGGCCGTCTCGTTCGGCTTGCCGGAGAAGTCCCCGCTCGAAGTGGCGGCGGACGCCGCCTCGCGCAGGTCTTCCGGTGCTTCCTCGCTCTCGAACAGGCCTATGGCGAGCAGGCCGGCGGTTACCTCCGCGGGCGGGCCGGTGCGGGCGGCGATCTGGGACAAGCCGGTTCTTCTCCCTTCGAGCGTTTAGAATACTTTCGACGTGTCTGGGAAGTTTCGCAACGGTCTGGATTATACGGTAAAGACGAGCTTCCATTTCCGCCGGTGAAGCTCTCTGTCGTGATCCCCACCCTGAACGAGGAGGCCACGCTGGGCCGGCTCCTGCAACGCCTGCGGCAGTGCCCGGGCATCCACGAGGTGGTGGTCGCCGACGGCGGCTCGAACGACGGGACCGGGGATGTGGTCTCGCCGCCCGCGCGGCTGGTCCGCTCGGAGCCAGGGCGCGGCCTCCAGCTCCGCGCCGGGGCCCGGGAGGCCAAGGGCGACGCGCTGCTCTTTCTCCACGCCGACGTGACGCCCCCCTCCGACGTGGCCCGGCAGATAGAGGGGGCCATCAGGCAGGGGTTTGTCGGGGGGAACTTCCGCCTGCGCTACCCGGATGGCGGCCGGCTCGGGCGCTGGCTGGAGCTTCTCGCCCCGGTAAACCGCCGCCGGCGACGCTACTACGGGGACTCGGGGCTCTTCGTGCGCCGGGACGCCTACGAGGCGTTCGGCGGGTTTCCCGCTATTCCCATAATGGAGGATGTAGTTTTTGTAGATCGTATGGAGCGGCACGGCCGGACGGCGTACCTGCCGGGGCCGATGGTCAGCTCCGGCCGGCGCTGGGAGGGCCGGGCTGGGCGCACCCTGCTGCTCTGGGGCTTTATGCAGGCGGCTTTCGCCCTCGGGGTCAGCCCGTGGCGGCTGGCCCGCTTCTACCGGGCGGCGAAGTAATGGCCCGCGTCCTCGTTATGGCGAAGGCCCCGGTGCCTGGCACGGTCAAGACGCGCCTGCGGCTGCCCTCAGAAGACGCGGCGCGGTTGCAGGAAGCCCTGATCCGGGACACCACCGCCCGCGCCCGGAGTCTCTTCGCCGACGTGTCCGTGGCCGGGGCGCCGCCCGACCGGCTGGAGCTCATAGAACCTCTCCTGCCCGACGGGGTGGAGCTCTTTGCCCAGATAAACGGCGACCTCGGCGAGAAGATGCTCGCCGCCGCCCGGAGGCTCTTCGAGGCGTCGCCGGAGCCGGTCCTGGTCCTGGGCACCGACGTCCCGACGCTTCCGGTCGACTTTCTGCTGGAGGCCGCCGGCGCCCTCGAAGCGCACGACGCCGCCGTGGTTCCCAGCGTGGACGGCGGCTACGTGCTTCTCGGCCTTAGGAAACCGCACGCGGCGCTCTTCACCGGCGTCGAGTGGTCAACGGAGGCCGTGTACGAGCAGACCCTGGCGCAGGCTGGGAAAGCCGGCCTCTCCGTTCACCGGCAGGGCCCCTGGTACGATGTGGACACACCTGAAGACCTCCTGCGCCTACGGAAAGAGCTGGCGCGGGGCCCGCAGGCAGCCCCGCACACGGGGACAGTTTTGGAAAACCTACGCGCATAGCAAAGGGGCGCGGCGTACGCCGCGCCCCCGGCTGAAGGACCGACCGACTGAGAGACTACAGAATCGGCAGGAACTTCTCGATCTCGTAGGGCGTCACCTGCACGCGGTAGTCCTCGAACTCCTCGCGCTTGAGGTCGAGCAGGCGGGTAAAGACGTGCTCGCCGAGCGCCTTGTGGAGCAGCTCGGAGTTCTCTGCGGCCCTTATGGCCTCGCCCAGGTCGGCGGGGAGGCTCTCGATGCCCATCTTCTCCCGCTCCTCGGCGCTGAGGTTGTACAGGTTGCGCTCCATCGGCTCGGCAAGCTCGTAGCCCTTCTCGATGCCTTCGAGCCCGGCGTGCAGGAGCGCGGCGAAGCACAGGTAGATGTTGGCCGCCGGGTCGGGACAGCGGAGCTCCATGCGGGTCGCTGCCTCTTCGCCCGGGTGGTAGAGCGGCACGCGCACCAGGGCCGAGCGGTTGCGGCGGCTCCAGGCGATGTAGACCGGGGCCTCGTAGCCCGGGACAAGGCGCTTGTAGGAGTTCACGTGCTGGGCGAAGATGATGCTCAGCTCGCGGGCGTGGCGGAGCTGGCCCGCGATGAAAGCCTGGGCTTCGTCGGAGAGGTAGTACTCGTTGTCCGCGTCGAAGAAGGCGTTCTTGCCGCCGGAGAAGAGGCTCTGGTGGGTGTGCATCCCGGAGCCGTTCTGGTCCATGAGGGGCTTGGGCATGAAGGTGGCGTAGACGCCGTGGCGGGTGGCGATCTCCTTGACGACCGTCTTGTAGGTCATGACCTTGTCGGCCATCGACATCGCGTCGTCGTAGCGGAGGTCTATCTCGTGCTGGGAAATGCCGACCTCGTGGTGGGAGTACTCGACCTTTATGCCGAGCTGCTGGAGGGTCTGGACCGTGTCGCGGCGCAGGCTCGTCGCGGCGTCCAGCGTCGTCAGGTCGAAGTAACCACCGTAGTCCAGAGGCTCGGTGCCCTTGGAGTCTTTGAAGTAGAAGAACTCCAGCTCGGGGCCGACGTAGAACTTGTCGAAGCCCATCTCGTTGGCCCGCTCCAGGGCGCGCCGGAGCACGTGGCGCGGGTCTCCCACGTACGGGTCGCCGTCGGGGGTCCTGACGTCGCAGAACATCCGGGCCGTGGGCTCGTCCTGCGGGCTCCAGGGGATGATCTGGAACGTCGCCGGGTCGGGCATGGCGATCATGTCCGACTCCTCGATGTCCTGGTAGCCGGTGATCGAGGAGCCGTCAAAGCCCATGCCGCCGTCGAGGGCGTCCTCCAGCTCCTCGTGGGTGATCGCGAAGCTCTTGAGCGTCCCGAGAATGTCGGTGAACTGGAGCCGGATAAACTTTGCGTTGCTCTCCATCGCCTGGTTCATTACGGACTGTTTGGCCGTAGGATCCAAGTCAACCTCCTGTGTAGCTTGCGACGAAATCTAACGCTGGTGGCTGCCCGGCCACAGCGTCAGGGCTATGATATGGACCGGGTCTGGCGTTGGATATGGCCGGGTGTATAGGTTGGTGTGCCGCGCGCGGCCATATGTTTATCCCGAAGTACAAAAAGCGGTTCTCCGGGCGCGAGGCTCGATGGTTCCGCACACACGATACATGGTTGGCTCCGGTACGGAAAGGGTATACGAGGCCCGCCCGGGTTAGAATCTGCGTCTAGGAGGCAGACCAGGCAACCGCTAGGAGAGGTATGAGCGAGAGGCCGGAGGACAGACACAGAGAGCGCCGCAGGTCGGGGCCTCTGGGCGATGAAGAGGAGACGCGCCGGGAGCCGCAGGACAGTGGGGAACGGCCGGACGAGCCCACGCGGCAGATACCGTCCCGCCAGCGGGAGGAAGGCTCCGGACGCCCAACCGAGAAGAAAGAGGCGGGCACGGGGACCCGGGTGATGAAGACCTCGGAGACCGCCGGGGGGCAGGAGGGAGCAACGTACCCGAGGGGTTACTACGAGGCTATGGAAGAGCGCGAGGCACGCCTCCGCGACATCTACGGCGGCGTAGACTGGCTGGCGAGCTTTCTGGGCTTCGTGTTCGCGCTCGTCGCCGGGACCGTGCTCGCCGGGATTTCGGGCCTGGTGCTGGTATCGCTGGGTTTCACGGCGGACTTTATCGGCGGCGAGTTGGGGCCGGCCGCGATCACGGGCCTGGCCGTTATAGGGATAGCGCTGTTTCTGACGTATTTCCTCGGGGGCTACGTCTCGGGACGTCTGGCCCGGTTCGATGGCGGGCTCAACGGCGGGATGGTGGTTCTCTGGACCGTGCTGGTCGCGATACTGGCCGTGCTGGCCGGCGGCGTATTCAGCGGCTTTCTGCCGGCGGAGGTGTCGAACGCCTTCCAGGCTTTCGTGCAAGGAGTCGCGCGGCCCACGGTGACCGGGCTCGTGCAGGACGGCGTCGTAGGCATCGGGATACTGTTCGGCGCGGCTCTGCTGGCGTTGCTCGGCGGTTTCGTCGGCGGGCGTGTCGGCGGACGGTACCACAGCGACATCGACTACACCCTCTAAACCCGTAATGCCGGTTACGGGAGACCACCGGCCCGAGGGGTAAGAATGCCGGGGATAACGGCGGACAACGGCGAGGTCGGATGGGCAAGCACGTGCTTTTCGACACGGGGATCCGGCGCCTGGGCTCCAGGGAGCGGGGGTTTTTCTACCGTTACCCGGACACGGGCGAGACGGTGCGCGAGCGGCGGGTGCTGACGCGCATCGAGAACCTGAAGGTGCCGCCCGCCTGGGAAAACGCCCGCGTGGCCCGCAGCCCGTCGGCGAAGGTGCAGGCGGTCGGCTACGACTCGGCGGGGAGGGTGCAGTACCTCTACCATCCCCGGTACCGGGAGAGAAAAGAGCGCGAGAAGTTCGGGCGCGTGCTGCGCTTCGCCGACGCCCTGCCGGAGATGCGCCGGGTTACGAGCTGGCACCTGAGGCGCGGGGGCCTGGGACGCTAGAAGGTCCTCGCCGCGATGACGCGCCTGATGAACGCGGCCTACTTCCGGGTCGGCGAGGAGCGGTACGCCCGGAAGAACCGGACGTACAGCATCGCTACCCTGCGGCGCAAGCACCTCGAGATAGAAGGCGACACCATAACCTTCGAGTACACGGGCAAGTGGGGCCAGGTACAGCGCAAGGCCGTGACCGACAGGAAGCTCCGCCGGGTAGTCGAGGAGTGCGCGGCGTTGCCGGGGTACGAAATCTTCAAGTACTACGACGAGGACGGCGAGCTGCGGGACGTAAAGTCCCGCGACCTCAACGCCTATATAAAAGAGGTTATGGGGGAGGAGTTTGCCGCCAAGGACTTCCGCACCTGGGCCGGGACGCTCGTGGCGGCGCTCAAGCTGGCGGAGCTCGGGCCGGTGGGGGAGATGAAACAGGCCGAGCGCAACGTCCTCGAAGCGGTGGACGCGGTGGCCGAGCGGCTCGGCAATACCCGCGACATCGCCCGCGCGTCGTACATAAGCCCGCGGGTTATAGACCATTACCTGGAGGGTTCCGTGGTAGCCTACTACGGAGAGCGGCTTGAAGAGGTTATCGCCGCCGAGCAGGGAGACCTGACCGAGGAAGAGCAGGCGCTCCTGGAACTGCTCAAAAGAAAGCTCCGCCGCGAGCTGCACAAGGCCGCGTAGCCGGCGGGGTACAGACTACAGGAGGCCGGTCCGTGAACAAGAAGATCATCGCTCTGAAGCTCCTCAAAAGCCCGACGGCGCGGCGCGTGATCGCGCGCGGCCTCAGGAACCCGCAGGTGCGCAGCCTGGTCTTGAAGCAACTGGCGCGCCGGCTGCGTTTCTGACCGGCTCCGGACTCGGCTGGCTAACTCTACACGCTTCTCGGCGGGCCTCCCGCGGAGCGTATAGTCTTGTGTCCCGGAAGCCGGAGAGCACCTGAGAGATGGGAGCCTGTATGGACAACGGGGGAAACCCGCTGGATGCCGGACAGCTGGCCGAACTGGCCCGGTACTTCGACGAGGAGGTCACCTTCTCCCGGCACATCGGGGCGAAGGTCGAGGAGGTCGAGCCGGGCTGGTCTGTTATCTCCATCGAGATCGAGGACGTGCACCTGAACGGCGCTGGGACCCTGCACGGCGGCGTCTACGCCTCGCTCATAGACAACGCCATGGGACTCGCGGTGCTGGCGCTGGTCGGCACGCGCACCGCCACCATACAGATGAACGTGCACTTCCTCGGGGCCGTCAGGGAGGGCCGCATCGCCTGCCGCAGCGAGGTCGTCCACCGCACCCGGAGAACGGCCACCGCCGAGGCGAAGGTCTACGACGCCGGCGGCAACCTGGTCGCGATGGGCACCGGGGCCTTCCGGGTCTTCGAGAAGAAAGGTAGCGCCATCGTCTGAGCCGGCGGCACCCGGCGGCAGGTTTCGACCGGGCCCCCGGCGGTTAGATAAGCGGTGAGCGGGAGCCGCCGGACCGACACGGCGGCGCGAAAAGGAGGTTCCATGTTTGCTACGGACAGGCCCTGGCTGAGGGTCTACGAGGGGCACGCCGAGCCGGAGTCGGAGGTCTTCGAGGGCTCGCTCTACGACCTGTTCCGCAACGCCGTCGAGGAGCACCGGGAGAAGACGGCGCTCTCGTTCTACGGCAACGAGCTGGGCTTCGCGCGCCTGCAGGCGTTGGTAGAGAAGCTGGCGGGATCGCTGGCGGCGAGCGGGGTAGGCAAGGGCGATCGGGTGGCGCTCATGCTCCCCAACTGCCCGCAGTACGTCATCGGCTTCTTCGCCACCGTCCGGCTCGGGGCGATAGTCACCCAGATCAACCCAATGTACGTGGAGCGCGAGATCGAGCACATCCTCGCCGACTCCGGCGCGGAGACGATCATCGTCTACGCGGACATGTACCCGCGGGTAAAGAACGTGCTGCCCCGGACGAGCCTGAAGAACGTGGTCGTGGTGAGCTTCGCGGGCGAGCCGGAGGGCCTCGACGCTTCGCACCACCTCTTCGACGCGTTCCTCAGCAAGGACGCCGACCCCGCGCCGGACGTGGACCTCGATCCCACCGAGGACGTGGCGGCCCTGCAGTACACGGGCGGCACGACCGGCGTTTCGAAGGGGGCGATGCTTACCCACCGCAACCTGGCGGCGAACGTGCAGCAGGCTATAGACGTCTTCGTGGCCGACCCGGGCCTCTTCGCCAGCAATCAGCGGATCGTCGCGATCCTGCCGTTCTTCCACATCTACGGCCTGACCTGCGTGATGATGTTCGGCATCCGCATGGGCCTGAACCAGCTGCTCGTGCCCCGCTTCGACGCGCAGGAAATCCTGGATCTCGTCTCCAGGGAGCGGCCCATCCTCTTCGCCGGGGTCCCGACGATGTACATGGCGCTCAACGCCAGCGGCGCCGACCTCCGCAAGCACCGCTTCCACGAGATCCAGGTGTACAACAGCGGTGGCTCGGCACTGCCGGTGAACCTGCTCCACGCCTTCGAGGAGAAGACGGGGCGCCGGATCTACGAGGGCTACGGCCTCTCCGAAGCCTCCCCCGTGACCCACTTCAACCCCATCTTCGCCGAGCGCCGCCCGGGGAGCATCGGCGTCCCCATCCCCGGCACCGACGCCCGCATAGTGGACGTGGAGACCGGCGAGAACGAGGTGCCGGCCGGGGAGACCGGGGAGCTGATCGTGCGCGGCCCCCAGGTGATGAAGGGCTACTGGAGCATGCCCGACGAGACCGTCCAGACCCTGCGCGGCGGCTGGCTCTACACCGGCGACATCGCGAAGATGGACGAGGACGGCTACTTCTACATCGTGGACCGCAAAAAGGACATGGTCGTCGCCAGCGGCTACAACGTCTACCCGCGCGAGGTAGAGGAGGTTCTCTACGAGCACCCCGCCGTCTCCGAGGCCGTCGCCGTCGGCGTCCCGGACGAGTATCGCGGCGAGTCCATAAAGGCTTTTGTAGTAAAGAAGCAAGACAAAGATGCAAGCGAGGAGGAGATTCTGGCCTTCTGCGGGGAGCGGCTCGCTCCCTATAAGACCCCGAAGGCCATCGAGTTCCGTGACGAGCTGCCCAAGTCCACGGTGGGCAAGCTGCTGCGGCGCGTGCTGGCCGATGAGGAGCGTGAGAAGGGCCGGGACCCGGAGACGACCGGCACGGCGGCGGAAGACCCGCCGTCGCCGAGCTAGAAAGGAGGGCTTGTTGGACACGCTGGACCTCTTCCGGCTCGACGGGAAGACCGCCATCGTGACCGGCGGGGGGCGGGGCCTCGGGCGCTACATGGCCGAGGCCCTCTCCGACGCCGGGGCCAACGTCGTGCTCTGCTCCCGCAAGCTGGAGCCTCTAACGGAGGTCAAGGAGGAGATAGAGGCTGGCGGTGGCCGGGCTCTCGCCCTGGAGTGCGACGTCACGGACCCGGGGGAGGTAGAGAAGGTGGTCTCCGGGGCCGTGGAGGCCTTCGGCAGCCTGGACGTGGTTGTGAACAACTCTGGGGCGACGTGGGGGGCGCCCGCCGAGGAGATGCCGCTGGAGAAGTTCGATCAGGTGGTGGCCGTCAACGTGCGGGGGACGTTCCTCATGAGCCAGGCGGCCGGGAGGCGCATGATCTCGGCGGGCTCCGGCGGCACGATCGTCAACATCTCCAGCGTGGCCGGGATCGTGGGCGGCCATCCGGATTACATGCAGACCGTTGGCTACAACACCTCCAAGGGCGCCATCATCTCCATGACCCGGGACCTGGCGACCTCCTGGGCGCCGCACGGCATCACCGTCAACGCCATAGCGCCGGGATGGTTCCCGACCCGCATGAGCGGAGCCCTGATCGAGAAGTTCGAGGAGAAGATGCTCGACGGCATCCCGCTGCGCCGCTTCGGCAACCCCGAAGACCTCAAGGGCGTCGTCGTGTTTCTCGCTTCGCCCGCCGCCTCGTACATTACGGGCCAGACGGTCGTCGTGGATGGCGGGGCCACGGCCTGGTAGCGGTAGCTCTAGGAGGCTCCGGGGATGCCGTCCTCGTCCTCGCCGACGCGGACGCCGTGCTTGTAGACGAGCTCGCCGCCGAGGTAGCCGGAGAGCCCGATCAGGGACGCCCCCAGTATCGAGAGCAGCAGGGCTTTCCCGCCGGCGCGCCCGTTCTCCCGCAGCCGGAGGCTCGCCAGGTAGCAGGCCATGAGCGCCACGTTGACGAGGCCGTGGTAGAGGGCCGTGCGGCGTACGGGGCGGTTCTCTATCTCGTAGTAGTCCAGAACGCCGGTCGCCGCCGCGCCCGCGCCGCCGAGGAGGCCGAAGATCAGGCTGTAGTGCCCGGCGGCGCTCAGGGCGTCGTCTTTCTTGCTGATGCGGGCCAGCGCGTCGAAGGTGGTCGAGGCCGGTAGCATCGACGCCGGTATGGCCTGGAGTATCGGGTGGATCGGGTGTCCCATCACGCTGAGCCGGGGCATCGGGTCTCCTCCTTCGAGTGTCGGCCTTTCCCGCCCGCACGGTAACCGCAAACGGACCGGGGTGCAATCGTCTTTTTGCCCGGGCGGTATAGAATGTACGCTCGCGCGACCGGAGCGGATTTCTACGGAGGGTTGTTTCTTGGCTGACGTAACGGTAATCGGAGGCGGGCTCGCCGGAAGCGAGGCGGCCTGGCAGGCGGCGGAGATGGGCTGCTCGGTGGAGCTGTGGGAGATGCGGCCCATAAAGCAGACCCCCGCCCACCACACGGACCTCTTCGCCGAGCTGGTCTGCTCCAACTCGCTGGGCAACCTCTCGCTGACGACAGCCTCCGGGCTGCTGAAAGAGGAGCTGCGGCGGCTGGGGTCGGTGATCGTGCGCTGCGCGGACGCGAACGCCGTGCCCGCCGGCGGAGCCCTGGGCGTGGCCCGCGAGGGCTTTCCGCGGGCCGTGACGGAGACGGTCTCGGCGCACCCGAACATCGAGGTGATCCGGGAAGAGGCCACCGGCATCCCCGACGGCCCGACCGTGATCGCCACCGGCCCCCTGACCTCCGACGCCATGGCCGAGAAGATCGTCGCCCTCTCCGGCGAGACGCTCTACTTCTACGACGCGGCCTCCCCCATAATCTTCCGCGAGTCGCTGGACGAAGATACCGTCTACCTGGCCTCCCGCTACGGCAAGGGCGAGGCCGCCTACCTGAACTGCCCGATGGACGATGAGCAGTACTACGCGTTTATCGAGGCGCTCACCACCGCCGAACTCTCCCCGATAAAAGACTTCGAGGAGGACATGTACTTTGAGGGTTGCCTGCCGGTGGAGGTCATCGCGCGCCGCGGCCCGGAGACTCTGCGTTTCGGGCCGATGAAACCGGTTGGCCTCCCCGACCCGCGCACCGGCGAGGAGCCCTACGCCGTGGTGCAGCTGCGGCAGGACGACGCCGAAGGCCGGCTCTTCAACCTGGTCGGCTTCCAGACCCGACTGAAGTGGGGCGAGCAGAAGCGGGTGTTCCGCATGATACCGGGCCTCGAAAAGGCGGACTTCGCCCGCATGGGCGTCATGCACCGCAACACCTACCTGCGCTCGAACGAGGTGCTGGAGGCAACCATGCGCGTCCGAGAGGGCGGGCCAATCTTTTTCGCCGGCCAGCTAACCGGTGTCGAGGGCTACGTGGAGAGCACGGCGATGGGCCTTATCGCGGGCACGAACGCCGCCCGTATCGCCCGCGGCGAAGAGCCCGTCGAGATGCCCCGGGCCACCATGACCGGCGCCCTGGCCAACTACATCACGGTTAAAGAGGGCATCCTCCAGCCCATAAACTCAAACTGGGGCCTCGTCCCGGCCGCGCCGAAGAAAGAGAGCGGCCGGCGTCTTTCCAAGCCCGAGCGCCGTGAGCGGCAGGCCCGGATGGCGCTTGACACCCTCGAAGGATTTCTCGGGCTAAAGATCGCGGGTTAGCTGATACGGGTGTTTTACCCCGGCAGGTTGTCCAGGAAGAGGCGTTTTACCAGCTCGCGCCGGCTCTTCACGCCGACCTTGCCGAAGACGTGCTTGAGGTGGTCCTGGACGGTGTACTCCGAGATGTAGAGGGCGCGCGAGATCTCGCGCGTCGAGCGCCCCGCCACGACGAGGTCGGTGATCTGCTCTTCCCGGAAGCTGAGGCTATACGCGGATTTGCGCAGCCGGAATACCTCATGCGGCACAGCGGGCGCGATGATGACCACCGTTTCGGCCGGCCGGCTGACGCTGGCCTCTGTAAGCGACGCCTGCAGGGTGAGCCAGCGTCCCGAGTTGCTGAAGGCGTAGACGCAAGGTGCCGCGGAGGTGTCGTGCTCTCTCTCGTCCCGTAGCGCCGTCCGCAGCGACATCGACGCCGACCACACCGCCGTCGGCAGGCCCTCGTCCTCCCGCCACCGTTCAGCGCCCGGAGGCTCCAGGCCATCGAGCTCGTGGAGCAAGCGTTCGGCGGCGGGGGTGCGCTGCACCACGCGCCACTTTTCGTCCAGGATCAGGACCCCGGCTTCGGTGTTTTTCGGCTCACCTGCAGCTTGCTGCCGGAGCGTGGCCGCCCGGAGACCGGCGCCCAGGTGCGGGGACAGCCGCCGCACGAGGTCGATCTCGCGCCTGCTGAAGTCGGGATCGCCCTGCTCTCTTACCAGGCATGCGCCGCCCCAGAGCCCGCCCGCCATAAAGACGGCGCGCATCTCGTACCCGAGGCCTTTTATCGGGGCGTTGAACTCCCGGTGGCGCAAGGCCCGTTCCAGATGTCCATCCGTGGCTTCGGAGAGCGAGAGGGCGGGTAACCGGTTTCGCGCCATCCAACCATACTCGCTCACCGGGTCTTCGAAGTAGATGTTCTCCAGAAAAAAACGTGCCTCTTCCGGGGTGTGTCCCATGTTGCCCATAAAAGCCGAGGTCGGCAAACCGCTTACCGGGTCCAACGTAGCCGCGGCATACCCCACAGATGGCACGCTGTTTTTGAGGTGTCTCATCGCCTCGTGCAGAAGCGTTCCCGCGTCCAGACCCGCGTAGCAGAGCCGCCGGATTTCTTTGAAGACCCGCTCGTCCCGACTCGCAATGGTGGCTGGCATCGCAAAACCCTTGTTTCGTTCGCTTCCCTGTTCCCGCGCGCCGTATCGGCGGCAGCGTTCGACCGTATCGGAAAGATACCCTGCCGCCGGCCATCAGGCCTCCCGCAAATGAGTGATTTTGTACCCGGTTCGGCAGAGGAACTTCTGGATCGTCGTCCCAAATCCCAGGTTTCTGGGATACACCGTCCGCTCTGCACGATCTAGAGTGACTCTAGCTCGCCACCGGGCGAAAGGAAGGAGGTTGGTGATGCGAGAAGTTTGTTACTGTGGCCGGACGGGTGAGATCGAGGACCGGGAGCCCGTTATCGACGGTGAGGGCGGGGCGTTGCGTTGTCCCAACGACGAGTGCGGGCATGTAGATTACCTGCTCTGGCTCTCCCCGGAGAACCGGCGGATCGTGATGAAGGAGGCGGAGCGCCGCTCTGGGCTGAACAGGTCCACCGCAGCTTAGGGGAGAACCCGCACTTCGGTCGGAGCTACTCCGGGGGCGTTGGAGAACGGACATCTGCGGGCTTGTATCTATTTTCTGAGATGAAGAGGCATACAGACAACCACGGAGAGCCATTGCGCTGCGGACGGCAGCTTGGCAAGCCCGGCGGTTTCCTGGACGCTCTAACGGAGTCAAAGCTTTTTGGGGTAGAGATACCACGTTTCGTGGCGGAGCGAATCACATGTCTACAGACCTGAGTGCGGTGCACCGTGTCCCGCCGGAACCTGCAACTTGGTAGCAAGAAAGCGGAAGGTAGTGACGAGATGAGCCGACACAGGATCGTCGTTATCGGGGCGGCTGGAGAGATGGCGAGCCTCGGGATCGAGCGTCTCGGGGCGCACGGCCCCGATTGCATGTTCGAGCTCTACGACCTCGACATAGACCAACTCCAGGAACTTGCGGCAAAGCTCCCGCCTGGACGGGCGAGCGTAGGAAGACTCGACCTCTTCGACGACGAGGCGCTCCGGCGGGTGGTCGAGGGAGCGTCACTCGTCGTACTCGGGGCCGGACCATACATGCGCACCGGACCTCCGGTCATGCGTGCATGCATAGCGTCGGGCGTCGACTACCTCGATTTCGACGACGACATAGAAAGCACGGAGGATGCGCTACGGCTCGACCAAGCAGCGCGGGATGCCGGGATTGCATGCTTGGTCGGTTGCGGGGCCTCCCCAGGGATGTCGAACATCATCGCGGTCGATGCGGCGTCGCAACTCGACGAGGTCGAGAGCCTCGATGTCTGCTTCGTCAGCGGCGACGAGGGTGCACGGCCATATGGCGCGGCCGTGATCGAACATATACTCCACATCTCGGCTGGTGAGTGTGTTGCCTGGCGCGACGGATACCGAACGGTCGTCGAAGCCGCGGCAGAGAGCGAGGTTTTCCCGATGGGGGGCGTGATAGGAGACTACAGACTCTACGAAGTCGCCCATCCAGAGACCGTGACTTTACCGCGCCGCTTCCCAAATGCTCGTTCGATCCGAGTGATGGGGGGAGCGTATCCACAGCCCGTGAACGGCCTCATTCAAGGTCTCGCACGCGCGGTCGAGGCGGAGAAAATGTCCGTCCCGGAGGCGGTTGAGTGGTTCCAGGCCGTCATGCGAGATGAAAATGGTTCGCTCAAAGGCTGGCGATACGCCCTCTCCGGGATGCTGGCACAGATCCGTAACCGAGAGAGTTCGGTCTCTGCTCTCAGCCGGTTCCTGTGGAGGGGGCTTCGCAAACAGCATGAGCCGTACTGCGGTTGCTTGCTGGCTCGCGCGGTAGGCGTACGTGACGGGAAACCCGCCAAGACCATGGTCAAGACTCCAACAGGCGGGCCTGGTACGTACCTGGGATCTTCACTGCGCGCCATTACCGGCACGTGCCTCGCGGCGTTCGTTGCTCTGGCGCTTGACCGCCTGGGCGAACACCGGGGTGTGCTCGCGCCGGAGGACTGGGTTGTCCCGCCCCAATTCTATGCGGCTTTGCAGCAGATGGGAGCGCCTCGCGAAGAGATCATCGAAACCCATCCGAAGATTTCTTCAACAAAGTGCACAGCTGAGGCGCCGAGCACGATGTGAGCGGAGAGGAGGTGAACTATGTACGCGAGGGTCACGACAATAAACGTACGTCCCGACAAGGTCGAGGAGGCGGTGGGTATCACCAGCGACTCCGTGCTGGCGGCGGCGAAAGAGCAGCCGGGTTTCAAGGGCATGCACCTGCTTTCCAACCGTGAGACGTGTAAGGGAGTGGCTATCACCTTTTGGGAGACTAGGGAGCATCTCGAGGCTAGCGAAAAGAGCGGATATTACGGCGAGCAAGTCGACAGGTTCTCCGAAATCCTGACCGGGCCGCCAGAGATGGAGGTGTTCGAGGTGGACATCTAGTGAAGCCACGGAGCCGGAGAAGATCACTCCGGCTCCGTCCGAGCGCACAAGTAAAAAACGGTGGCTTGAGTATAACGTGAGCCCATGTTGCCGTGTTGTATATCCTGCTGCTGCAGCAAGCCGGAAAAGCGCTGAAAAAACCCACCTATTCGGGGGATATTCCGAACCACACACTAATGTTGCGATCGCTACAAAAAGACTCCGGCCGCTCTGCAAAAGCAGTCGGGAAAGGAGAAGGAGTATATGTTGGAAGAAAACAAGGTCCTGGCCCAGCGCTCCTGGGAGCTCGTGAGCCAGCAGAACCTGGACGCCCTAGAAACAGTCTACGCTGCTGACCTGGTCTTGCACGAACCAGATGAAGACCTACAAAGCATAGAAGAAGCCAGGCAGTACCTCTCCGGGTACCTGGCCGCTTTCCCGGACATGAACTTCACGGTTGAAGACGTGATAGCGGAGGGAGATCAGGTGGTAACCCGCTGGACGATGCGTGGCACCCACCGGGGAGAGATAGAGGAGTTCGGCCCGCCCACCGGCAAGCAGGTAGAGCTGGAGGGCATCACCATCCACCGCATCGAAGACGGCAAGATCGTCGAGGAGTGGGAGCGCTACGACAACCTGGGCGTGATGCAGCAGCTCGGTCTCGCTCCACAATAGCTTTAGAAAAGCGTGTCTACCGCTTTTTTGAGGTTGGAGTGCGGGATGTTGATACTGAGGCACCTGTCGCTTTCTGGGGTGTGGAGCTAGTAGGCTCCTTTCTGCTCCCAGACCGCGCAACACATTATTAGGTGGTATGAACCCATAATCCCGGACAGTACTCAAAGTCAACTTTCTGTTCTCAATGCGTACTGCGCCTCGAATTCTACCGGAGGCAGATACCCGAGATAGCGTCTGGTAAGTTGTGGGTTGAGTGAGGAGGGAGACACTTGACCCCGAAACATGAGTTCGAGCGCGACGTGAAGCTGGATGTCGAGACCCGAGTCCGCCAGGGCGTGAAGGCTGTGCTGGAG
>SIRX01000018.1 GCA_004563715.1 Actinomycetota bacterium
GTGCCCATCATGATGATGCGACCTCCTATTGTGCGAGACGGGAGGCCATACTACCCGCGCACGTTCCGACTCGCCTCCGGCAGGTGCTACTTTTTCAACGGGCTGACAAGATTAGATGCCGTTGGTGTTCGCAGACACGGTCCTTCTCACGCTGCCCGTGATCTTGAAAGATCGGATTTAGGAAAGTTCTTGATAGGTGATAGTGCTGATAGGTTTGAAAACAGAGGAACCCCTGCGGGCGAAGCAAGTGCTGCGTATCAATTGTTCGCTGAGCATGGATTCAATTTGGGCAAAGATAAGAGTCTCAACAGAGTGATGGCAGATGCTGGGCAACAACTCCTCAACCGCCATGAACTTTCTGCTAAGAAAATAACATCAGAGGAGAAGCTGGATTTTTGCGCGCTAATTCCAGACAATGCGTACTATTTTGACGATCACGTTACTTGCGTTGAATTTACTTGGCGCAAAGGTGATTTTTTAACTTCTGGCAATCGTTCCGCTGTTGCACAATATATCCTGCGTAAGATGCAAACCTATGTTCGACAGTTGGGCTGGACCACTGACTAACGTTCGGCTTGAAAGTTACTTCCTCATGCTCGGGTTGAGCACCTTTTTGCGCAGGCGGATGGACTCCGGGGTGATCTCGACCAGCTCGTCGCCTGAGATGTACTCCAGGGCGTCCTCTAGAGTGAGCTTGCGGGGCGGGGTGAGCGCCAGGGCGTCGTCGGCCCCGGCGGAGCGGACGTTGGTTAGCTTCTTGTTCTTGCAGACGTTGACGTTGAGGTCGTTCTCGCGGCTGTGCTCGCCGACGACCATGCCGACGTAGATCTCGGTGCCGGGCGTTATAAAGAACTCGCCGCGCTCCCCGAGCTTCCAGATGGAGTAGGCGAAGGCGCTGCCGGCCTCGCTCGCCACCAGGCTGCCGTTCTGGCGCGTCTTGAGGTCGCCGGCCCACGGCGCGTAGCCGTCGAAGACGTGGCTCATGAGGCCCTCGCCCCCGGTCATGGAGAGGAACTGGGTGCGGAAGCCGAAGAGCGCCCGGGAGGGGATCCTGAACTCCATCTTCGTGCGCGAGCCCTGCGGCTCCATGTCAACGAGCTTCCCCTTGCGGCCCGATAGCGTCCCGATAACGGCCGAGGCGTACCGCTCGGGCACGTCGATGATCAGGTGCTCGAAGGGCTCGTGCTTTTTACCGTCAATCTCGCGCGTGATGACCTGTGGCGAGGCTACCTGCACCTCGTAGCCCTCGCGGCGCATGGTCTCCAGCAGAACCGAGAGGTGCAGCTCCCCGCGGCCGGAGACCTTGAACTCGTCCGGGCGCAGCTCCTCTACGCGCAGGGAGACGTTGGTCTGGACCTCGCGCATCAGACGCCCGGCGAGGTGGCGGCTCGTGACGTACTTGCCCTCCCGGCCCGCGAACGGGCTCGTGTTGGGCTGGAAGACCATGCTGACCGTCGGCTCGTCCACCGTTATGACCGGCAGCGCCTCGGGGGCGTCCGCGTCGGCGAGGGTCTCTCCGATGTGGACGTCCTCGATGCCGGCGAGCGCCACGATGTCGCCCGCTCCCACCTCGTCGGCCTCGGTGCGCGCGAGGCCCAGGTGGGTGAAGGGCTGGGCGACGCGCGCCCGGATCGTGGTGCCGTTTTTGCGGATCAGGCTGACCGGCTCGCCGCGCCGGACCTGGCCCCGGCGCACGCGGCCGACCGCGATGCGCCCCAGGTAGTCCGAGTAGTCGAGCGTGGTGACGAGCATCTGGAACGGGGCTTCGAGGTCCGTGTCGGGAGCGGGGATCTCCGCCAGTACCGTCTCGAACAGCTCCCGCATGTCGTCGCGCGGCGCGTCCGGGTCCCTGAACGCCTTGCCGTCGCGGGCGACGGCGTAGAGGACGGGGAAGTCCAGTTGCTCGTCGGTGGCTCCGAGGTCGGCCATCAGGTCGAAGGTCAGGTCCACGACCTCGTCGGGGCGGGCGTCTATGCGGTCGATCTTGTTGACGACCACTATCGGCTTGAGGCCGAGCTCCAGCGCCTTGCGCAGCACGAAGCGGGTCTGGGGCATCGGTCCCTCGGCGGCGTCCACCAGCAGCAGGCAGCCGTCCACCATGCCCAGCACCCGCTCGACCTCGCCGCCGAAGTCCGTGTGGCCGGGGGTGTCGACTATGTTGATCTTGACGCCTTCGTACTCCACGGCGGTGTTCTTCGCCAGGATGGTGATGCCGCGCTCCCTCTCCAGCACGTTGGTGTCCATCGCCCGCTCGGCTATCTCCTGGCCGTGCCGCAGCTCGGTGGTCTGGCGCAAGAGGCCGTCCACGAGCGTCGTCTTGCCGTGGTCCACGTGCGCGATGATGGCGATGTTCCGGTAGTCCATATTTCTCCTGACGCGCTCCTCCCGCCGACCGGCTCCTTGCCGGAACGGGCGCGAGGGGTACGAACAACGAAAAGGGCCGCGCCGGGCGGCCACCCGAACCGGGAGTTTACCGTATAATCCGCGGCTTACGAGCGCGCGTCTGTTATAGACGGATAGCGCCGGAGATCGGGGTCTCCGGCATCGAGGAGGGCGCAGCGTGGGGCTTCTCGGAGGAGGGGTAAGGTGATGAAGCGGTCTTTGCTGGCCCTGCTCTTCGTGGTGGCCGGGGTTTTGCACTTCGTCTCGCCGCGCTCCTACGAGCGGATCATGCCTCCGTACCTGCCGCGGCACCGGGAGCTGGTCTACCTGAGCGGCGCGCTGGAGATAGCGGGCGGGCTGGGGCTGCTCCCGGGACGGAGCCGCCGGGCCGCGGGCGCCGGGCTCGTCCTGCTGCTCGTCGCGGTGTGGCCGGCGAACCTGCAGATGTTCCTCGACGCCCGGGCCGCCGGCAAGCCCCGGTGGTGGTTGGCGCTCCTGGCGGCGCGGCTGCCGCTCCAGCTCCCGCTCATCGCGTGGGTGTGGCGCGCCTCGCGCCGCTGAACCTCGCTTCCCGTTCGGGGACGGACTACCGGACGTCGCGCCGGTATACTTCCTCGCCCTCCGCCGACGCGGTGCGGGAAAAGCCCATCCGCTCGACGTACTCGCGCTGTTCTCTGGTCTCCGGGACGGTTTCGAGGTGTTTTATGCCCTGTGATTCGAAGCGCTCGGCCTGGTCTTCGTAGAGGAACCTGCCGGGTTGCAGGTCGCGGTAGCCGGGGATCACGTAGTCCAGGTGGACGCGCAGCGTGTCCGGGCCTTTCGGCTCCGCGACGAAGAGCCCGGCCGGAACGAGGTCCCGCAGGATAAACCAGACGAGGTCTCTCTCGGAGGGAGCGAAGCTGAAGGACGGGAAGAAGCGCTGGATGTCGTCCTCGTAGAAGCGCAGGAACTCCTGGAGGTAGGAGGCGTCGTGGCGCGACTCCAGGACGGTGAAGTAGTTCTCGGTCTGGCGCATCTCGCGCAGGTAGTAGAGGTTGATGCCCACGATGACGCCGTTGACGACCGCGATGGGGTACGCGGAGATCAGGAGCCCGTAGACGAGGAAGGTGGCGGCCCCTATGAGGTTGATCACGCGCAGCCTCAATACCGAGCGCATCGTGAGCGAGACGGCTATGAGCACGGAGGCCAGGTACCCTATTAGCTCGTAGACGAAAGCGCTGTCCACCTCTACTCCTCCCGCCGGTTACCGCTTGCAGCGACGACGGAGGACAGTCTACGATAACCGCCGGCCCGGCGTTTACGCGTCGAACAACACCTGGTATCCCACGAACAGGGGGAGGGCAACGCCGGCCAGGGACGCCGCCAGGATCAAACCCCGCAACCGGTAGGAGGCCATCCTCCAGACGCCCCGGAGCCGCCGGCCTAGATGCCGGGCCCGGACCTCGCCCCGGTCCAGGAGGCGGGCGGCGGGCTGGAGCTCGCCCGCGACCATCCCCAACCCGATAAAGAACGTGAGCATGCCGGGGCCGGGCGCCCAGCCGAAGAAGGTGCTGAAGACCACGAGGCCGAGGCCCGCGACGACGTTGAGGAGCCTGCGCGGGTCCAGCCAGCCGTGCCCCTTCTCCCGCCGGCGCCGGTAGCGCTCCTGAAAGCGCCGGCCCGGGGCCGCCTCTTTGAACCGCAGCCAGTCCCCGCGGACGTTCTCGATAAGGGCCACGAATTCCTCGCTCTCGCCGATTGCTGACCCTTCAGGCGATCCAGATTATACCGGTCCCGGAGACCGTGGGATACACTGGGCCGGCTGTGCCCAAGCCCGGCCGGAAACCCACGGTATTCGAGGAGCCTGTTTGAAGAAGCTACTGCTCGTCGTCCTGGTCCTGACGCTTTTTGCCGCCTGCGGTCCTCCGGAGGCCACGTCGGGACAGAACCCCGCCGATACAGCCGGTCCCGAAGACCCGGCGGAGACCGCACCCGCAGAACAGGCCGAATCCCCGGAGGAGACTGTTCCTCTTGAAGAGACCGCCCCTGCCAGCACGGAGCCGGCCGGAGAGGAGGCCGGATCGGCGGCCACGACGCCCGCCACGGTCCCCGACCCCGAACCTCTGCCCGACCCGCGAGGGGCGACCCGGAGCGAAAGCACGGCGTCGGAGCCGGCGGTGGGGGAGAACGGGATGGTCAGCACGGCCAACCCGCTCGCCACGGAGGCGGGCCTGGACGTCCTGGCCGGTGGCGGCAACGCCTTCGACGCGGCGGTGGCGGTGGCCGCCGCCCTCGGGGTGGTCGAGCCGATGATGAGCGGTATCGGCGGTTATGGGGCGACGGTGCTCTACGACGCCGAAAGTGGCGAGACGCGGTACCTGGGCGCCCCGAGCCGGACCCCCGCCTCGCTGGACCCGGCGGCCTTCCATCCGCCGACGCCGGGCTACCTGGCGAACCGCCAGGGGGCTGCGTCCGTCTCCACGCCCGGCGCGGTAAACGACTGGGAGGCGCTGTGGGAGGAGTACGGGAGCCTCGAATGGGAGCGCCTCCTGGAGCCCGCCGTGGGACTGGCCGAGGAGGGTTTTATCCTGAACGAGGAGAACGCCGCCTGGATCTCCTCGGAGTACGCCACCTTCCCCGCCCACGCCCGGGAGATCTACGGTAGCAACGGCGTACCACTCCAGGCCGGGGACCGCCTGGCGCAGGAGGACCTGGGACGATCCCTGCGCCGCATCTCCGCGGAGGGCGCCGGCGCGGTCTACGGCGGCGAGCTGGGCGAGGCGATGGCCTCCGAAGTCCAGCGGAACGGCGGCTTTCTGACCACCGGGGACCTGCAGGGAAGCCGCGCAGAGTGGGGTGAACCTATCGGCATGGATTACCGCGGCGACCGGGTCGTCACCGCGCCCCCGCCGAACGCCGCCTGGAACTCCCTCACCCGCCTGGGGGTAATGAGCCGGTTCGACCCGGCCGCGCTCGGCCACAACACCACCGCCTACCTCGACCTCTACGCCCGGGTCACGGAGCAGGCGTACTGGGAGCGGCTGGAGTACGCCGCCGACCCGGAGGTGCAGCAGCCGCCCCTGGACACCCTCCTCTCGGAAGGCTACTGGGACGCGCAGGCGTCCGAGGTAGGGCCGGCGCTGGCGGACGCGCCCGCCGGAACGCAAGAGGTCGCCACCGTCGAGCTGGCGCGGGAGCACACCACCCACTTCGCCGTCGCCGACGCGGAAGGCAACGTGGTGAGCATGACCCAGACCATCGGCAACATTTTCGGCAGCAAGGTCATGCCCGAGGGGAGCGGCATCTGGCTCAACAACTCCATCTCCTACGCCCGCTTCGAGCCCGCGGGCAACCCGCTCGACGTGTACCCTGGCCGCTACCGGACGCCCGGAATATCTCCTGTTATCGTGCTGCGCGACGGCAGGCCCCACGTCGCGCTCGGGACCCACGGCGGCTACTACATCCCGCAGACCACGCCGCAGATGCTCATGAACGTCCTGGACTTCGGCATGGACGTCCAGGCGGCCATCTCCGCCCCCCGCATCGTCTTCGGGGAGCCGGGTGGGCTCGTGGTCGACCCGGAGCTTCCGGCCGCGGTACGCGGCGAGCTCTCGGCGCTGGGCTACCCGGTCGTCGCGGACGAGCACGGCCTCGGCAACGCCCACGGCCTCGCCGTCGAGTACGGCCCCGGTGGAGAGCCCGCCCGCTTCACCGGCGGCGCCGATCCGCGCAGTGGGGGCGTGGCGGTGGGGTTCTGAGCGGGCGTTGCCTGATCTTGCGGGAGGATGCGGAGCAACCCCCGATAATTCCCGGCAGCAGGCTCTCAAAGAACAGACGCTCTGCAAGCTCCCGGCAACTCCGTACTTGTGGTCTCCGCCGCCGCAATGCCGCCTATGACCGGCATCAGAAGGTACATGAGCCCCACGTCCGGGCTCGAAGCCGGGCAAGGGTCCGGGCCTCCTGGCCGTTGACCGCCACCCCTGATACCGAATCCGGGTGTTCTCTTCTGCACTGTGTGGAGTAGCTGGTGGCGGCGAAGGTCGCCGCTCCCCACGTATGGAAGACTTTAGGCGGATTCCGTATGACGACCAGTTCCGGGCCGCGCGCGAAATACAGGCGCGGCTCCTCTCTTACCGCGCCGCGATCGTCGGCGATCAGGCATTTGTAGCCGTGCTCTAGTACTTTCTAATTAGGCTGTCCACCCCCAAAGGTGTAACCCGACAATCATTCTTTTTGCCGATGCCGATGTTACCCGGCCCGGCTTTACTTTCTCCCGACACCACCGGCATGCCGCGGTAACCCGCTGCGGCCGGCCCCCGGAGAAAGGACAGATCATGGACCATCTGAAAGAGATTCGGGAGCGCCAGCAAGAGAAGCGGCGCTACTACCACCCGATCCAGAAGGACTACGCCACCTTCCTTGAGACCAGCGAGGAGACGGGCGGCGAGCGTACCCTTATCGAGGTAGAGCTTGCCCCGGGTGGCGGCAACACCCCGCACTACCACCTGACCTACGACGAGCACTTCGAGGTGCTCGACGGCACGCTGGAGGTGCAGTTGGGCAAAGCCGCGCGCGTCCTGAGTCCTGGCGAGAAGGCTATCGCCTACAAGACCGTGCTGCACCGCTTCCACAACCCTACAAGCGAGCCGGCCAGGTTCCTGGTCGAGTTGCGGCCGGGTCACAGCGGGTTCGAGAAGGCGCTGAAGGTAGCCTACGGGCTCGCCGGAGACGGGCGGGCCGCGGCCAACGGCGCACCCAGGAACCCCTACCACCTGGCGCTGGTGTTCGAGTGGGGCGAGGGGCGGTTGACGGGTGTGTTCAGCCTCATCGAGCCGCTGTTCCGGCTGCTGGCGAAGCGGGCCCGGCGCAAGGGGCTCGACAGGGAGCTGGAGGAAAGGTACTGCCGGTAGGTGAGAGACGCGCCCGCCACGACCACGAAAGAGAAATGATACGCATGAAGACCGTAACTCTGCCGAACGAGAGAGAGCTGCGGGAGATCTCCGACCTCCCCGTTGAGCTGGCCGTGCCGGAAGGCGTGCGCTACCTCCGGCGCTTGCTGGAGGACAGGGCATTCCTCGAGTACGGGCTGCTGCCCATTGTTCGAGAGGCGCGGGGAGCAACAGGCTGGTACGTGGCCCGCAGCTACGAAGGCGAAGACGGATCCTACTCCCTTCAGGTCTTCGTCTGGCCTACGGGGACGGGTACGAAGGTCCACGACCACTCCTCCTGGGGCGTCTACCGCTGCGTGGTCGGCTCGGTGCTCGAAGAACGCTACGAGCGCCTGGACGACGGTTCCGCGCCCGATTACGCCCGCCTGAAGAAGTCCTGGCAGCTCTCGTGGAGCCCCCAGGACGGAGCCTCCACGGTGCTCCCCGGTGACGAGGGCATTCACCGGGTGAGCAACCTAGGAGGTGAGACGGCTCTGTCGGTGCATCTGTACGGACCCCGGATGAGGGAAGCTGATGGCCGGGACTACGACCCAAACCGCGACTACGTCTGCGACCGGCCGTGAGGATGGAGGATGGCAGCCGATGATAACGACATACGACGCGGAGCAACCGAGTAAAGGAGAGATGAGCATGTCCAGACAACCCCGCGGGAGCGGGCACCCGGCAGAGAGCGCGGGTGCTTTCGCGGTTTGCGAAGACGGCAGGCGAGGGTTTCTGCTCCTGCTCGCCGCGCGAGGCCCGGAGGACATCGAGGCCGAGAGGCGCGCGCAAGAGGACGCCGCCATAGGCGCGGAGGACATATTAACGCAAGCCGAAGAGGCCAACGCCGTGTCCCCCGTCGGGTGAGTGGAACCGATGGCCGACAGAGCAAACGATTTCGCTCCCCCGGCCGCCGGGGCGCGGCAGCTCGGATACAGTGTGCCCCGCCTCCGTTGGGGTGAAGTCGCGTTACGGAAGGAGGACCCTTGAGCAGAGCAGGAGTAGTGTACGAAAACCCTGTGACCGGCGAGCGGGCGGTGGTGCGGGTGGGCACCGAGGAGTCCGGCGGTGAGCTGCTGGTGGCGGACCTCTACGTGCGGCCCGGCGGAGCGGTAGCCGGCGAGCACGTACACCCGATCATCGAGGAGACTTTTACCGTGGTAAGCGGACGGGTGGGGTTCAGGCTCGACGGGCGCGAGTCCATCGCGGAGCCCGGCCGGCGCCTGCACGTGCCGCCCGGCACGGCCCACGACTGGTGGAACGCCGGGCAGGATGAGGCGCGCGTGATCGTGGAGATCCGACCCGCGGCCAGGTTCGAGGAGGCGATCGTGAACATGTTCGGCCTGGCTCAGGACGGCAAGACGAACGAAAAGGGGATGCCGAACCTCCTCCAGGGCGCCGTATTCGCCCGGGAGTTCGAGGACGTGCTGTGGTTTACCAGGCCACCACGGGCGGTCCAGAAGGTCCTGTTCGGCATCCTTACGCCCGTCGCCCGGCTGCTGGGTTACAAGGGCAGCTACCCTGAGTACCTGGAGCGCGGACCTTCGGACTTCGTCGAGGTGGAACCCTGGCCGGAGCCTGCCGGCGCTCCGGAGAGCCGTAAGAGAGGAAGTGTGTGATGCGAGAGGTCTGTTTCTGCGGCAGAAGCGGTGAGATCGAGGACCGGGAGCCGGTCCTGACCGACAAGGCGCGGTGGGTTCTCCGGTGCCCGAGCGAAGCTTGCGGCCACCTGGATGACCTTAGCTGGCTGTCGGAGGAAGCCTCGCTCCTGGTGTGGGGCGAGGCCCGCCGGCGGCGCGAGGGTTGCTCGCGCGAAGCCGCATAGGGATGAAAGTCAGGGAGCCGGTCGCAGCGCTCCTGGTCGGCGACCAGAGGAGATGGTACCCGGTTGGAGCTACATCCTTCGGCCGGACGCTGGCAAGGTACACCGCCATGACGTAGCTGAAATTGTACGGCATGAACGAATACTTGATGATCGCGCACGAGGTAGAAAAGGTGCGTCTGGCCTCCCAGAGACGAAAGAGCCATCCGAGAAAGAAACCCTTCTCTCTGGGGCCCCGTTACTCGCAGCGGGCAAACGCATCCGACAGCGAACCTGGAGGTAACGTTGTGTCCATAGAAACAAGCAAGATAGTCATCGGTCCGAACGAGGGTACGCATCTCTCCGTACTGGATATAATCCACAAGGTCGGTGCCGGGGACTCCGGCGTTTCGCTCACGATCGAGGAGTGGGGCCTGCCTCCTGGACAGATGATCCCCTCGCACACCCACGCCCGCGAGGATGAGTGCTCGTTCGTGCCGGAGGGCGAGCTGACGTGCTACGTGGGCGGCGAGGTCGTGGTGGCTCCGGCCGGCTCCTACATGATCAAGCCGCGCGGCGTTCCCCACGCTTTCCACAACGCCGGCCCCGAAACCGCGCGGGTCATGGAGATCCCCACGCCGGGATCTAGCTTCGAGGGCTACTTCGACGAGTACGAGAAGATCGCCGCGAGGTACGCCTCAGGAGAGTCCGGCGAGGAGGAGCACCGGAGGGCCAGAACCGGGCTCGGCGAACGCTACGGGATCACCTGGCACGACGAGCGCATCCTCGAGGTCGAAGCCCGCTTCGGCATCAGACCTTAGTCGCGCCGTACTGGCGGCTGATGTCTCGTCTTCACCAGGAATAAGGAGATGCAAGCGATGAACCAACCCAACACCATTCAACCGGACGTCCGCATCGGAGCCGTTCGATCCGCGCGAGTTGCTGGCGGAGCCGGGTGCGCGCCCACAGGTCGGGTCGGCTAGATCGTCAAAGGAGGATCTGGTGAAGAGGACAAACAGTAGCCCGGCAAAGGGAGCGAAAGCAAAGGAGCAAGTATGATTGCTAAAGAGAACGAGGCCGTGGTACGCCGGTACATCGAGGAGGTGTGGAACCGCCACGACCTTGACGCCATCGACGGGCTCGTCTCGCCCGGGTACGTCAACCACGCCGCGAACACCGACGAGTACCGCCACGGCGGCGCCAGGCGCATCTGGGAGTGGCTGCTCTCAGTCTTCCCCGACCACCGCTTCGACGTCGAGGACGCCGTTGCGGATGGGGACACGGTGGCGGTGCGGGGCACCATGACGGGCACGCACGAGGGCGAGCTCTTTGGCGTCCCGCCCACGGGCGAGCGTGTCGCCGCCCGGCAGTCGCACTGGTTCCGTGTTGCGAACGGCAAGCTAACCGAGCATTGGGCGGTCAGGGACGACCTCGGCATGATGCGGCAGCTGGGAGTCATGCCCGTTCAGGAGTAGTCGGAGGAGTCCAGGGTCCGCTCCGGTCCTAGATGGACTTTCGACCTTCGCAGGCGATTCACTACGACAAAGGAGAAACAGCGATGAACGAAACCAACGAACAGCGAGTCTCGAACCTCGAGGAGATGGACGAGCGGGAGGCCGGGCAGTACCTCACCGAGCTGTACACCAACCTCAGTCCCGAAGAAGAATACAACGTGCGCCACGAGAGTTATGTGATGGAGATGCCTCAGTCCGGGGAGTGCTTCCGGGGCCGGGAGAACATGCGGGCGTTCCAGGAAGCCTACCCACACCCACCAAGTATCTAGATACGCCGGGTGTTGGTGAGGAGATATGCTCAGAAGTTGTGGATCGGAGATTCCTTGAGGAACGTGGTGTACCTTCCCTTCGAGCAATCGAATGGAAGAGCCGACGCGCCAACGTCGGCGGGAAGGAGACACCGATGCGCAGCATAC
>SIRX01000019.1 GCA_004563715.1 Actinomycetota bacterium
GCTGACCTCGTTCGACCCGACCCACGCCGAGGTGATCGGGCTAAACGCCGACCGGGTGCGCTACGGGCTCCTGGTCTTGCTGGCGCTCACGGTGGTGGCCGGCATCCAGGCCGTCGGCGTGGTGCTCACGGGTGCCCTCCTGATCACGCCCGCCGCCGCCGCCTCGTTGATGACGCGGAGCCTGCCCGGGATGATGGCCATAGCCTCCGCGATAGCCGTTTTCTCCGGGGTCGCCGGACTCTACGCCTCCTACTACCTGAACGTGGCCTCCGGCCCGGCGATCGTGCTCGCCTGCACCCTCGTCTTCGCTGTGACCTGGATCTTCTGGTCTTTGCGCCGTCGGCCGGAGCAGGGCTCATCGGGAGACCCGGAAGCCGGGAGATCCGGAGCATCGGAGATCGGGCCGGCAGAGCGTCCCCTATCCGATTCCGCCCAGTCCCGGTAGGACCAGCCAGAGTACCAGCAATACCAGTTCCGCGCCGAGCACCACCACCAACGGGGTCAGGGCGCGAAGCTTTTTCCGGGAGTAGACCGTCGGGGCCATAAGCCGGCCGAAGACGAAGCCGCCCGCGAGCCCTCCCATATGGGCTGTGTTGCTGATGTTGGCGATCGAGACGCCCAGGTAGATGTTCAGCGCCAGGAGTATGAGCAGCTGCCGGATCAGGGGGTTCTGCCAGGAGAAGGTGCCGCGCCTCAACGCGTAGCCCAGGATGCTGCCGAGCAGCCCGAAGATGGCTCCGGAGGCCCCCACGGCGGGCTGGTCGAACGTCCCGAAGTACAGGTACGCGATGCCGCCGGAGAGGCCGGAGAGCACGTAGAGCGAGAGAAAGCGCCACCGGCCGAAGGCCGTTTCGGCAAAGCTGCCTAGAAAGTACAGGGCCACCATGTTAAACGCCAGGTGTATAAGCCCCGAGTGCAGAAAGATGCTCGTCAGGAGGCGCCATGCCTCGCCCTGGGCTACCAGAGCGGGTACTAGCGCGCCCTCTTCGAGGACCGCCCCCAGCTGGTTCACCAGGGCCACGTTCCAGGGCACGCCCGCCGCCGCGGCGAGGCTAGATACCCCCAGGTACACCACCACGTTGGCGGCGATCAGGCTGGCGGTTACCGGAAGGCGATCGGAAGCCAGCAATACCCGTTCCCAGCGTTCTCGGCGTCGATCTAGCGGCGCCGGATCTCGCGCACGCCGTCACCGACCTGTACCTGGGAGAGGTCCTGCAAAGGGCCGCCGAGCATGGACTCCAGGTCGTCGGGGTCCTCGCTGCCGGGGGTCGTGCCGAAACCCTGGATCTTTACGTCCTCGCCGAACATCTGCCCGAACATGCGCTGCAGGTTCTCCTGCATCTCCCCGATGTTCACGGCTCCGAACGGCGAGGCGGCGGTCTGCAGCCGGGCGACGGCCAGCCGGTCTTTGACCTCGGTAACCTCGGCGCGGGCCTTTACGTCCTCGACGGTGCCCAGCGTCTCCCCAGTGTCCGGGTCCCAGACCTCCTCGCCGCCGGGAGAGAAGACCTCGAACAGCATCCCCGGCCGCACGCCCTGCGCCCGGCCCCGGTTTATGACGATCTCGTTGTTGGCCAGTATCTTCGCTACCTTGCCCTCGACTGCCACGCGGTGGGCTCCCTTCTGTTGGCCGTCCGGCACAATGGCCCGCCGGCGTTTCAGGTCTTGCTGTGCGTCAGCGGACTCTCTGGAGATTATATCTATCACAGCCGGAACGTCCGGGACGGGCTAGAATCTCCGCCATGCTGAAACGGATCGCGGAACGAACGAACAGGATAGGACGCCACCTGCCGACCTCGGGCGGCTTGACGAAGACCTTGCAGAGAGCCGAAGGATTGGGCTGCGAGACGCTCCAGGTCTTTGTCTCCAACCCCCAGGGGTGGGCCGACCCGGTTACCCGACCGGACGCGGCGGCTTTCGCCACGGGCGCGCGGGAGCTGGGCATCTCGCCGGTGGTGGTCCACGCCAAGTACCTGATCAACCTCGCCTCCCCGAACGCGGAGCATCGCGATCGCTCGGTCCGGACCCTGGTCCGGGAGCTGGCCGCCGCCGGAGAGCTGGGCGCGGACCTGATCGTGGTCCACTCCGGAAGCCACGGCGGGGCTGGGGAGGAAGAGGGGCTGGCCCGGCTCGTGTCCAGCCTGAAACGGGTTCGGGAGCTGGCCGGCAGCAACGGCCGCGTCCCGGAACTGGCGGTAGAGAACTCCGTGGGGGCCGGAACCCAGCTCTGTTCCACGTTCGAGGCCCTGGAAGAGGTTTCCCGGCGCGCGGGGGTGGGGGTCTGCGTGGACACGGCCCACGCGTTCGTGGCGGGCTACGACCTCTCGGCCCCGGAGGGGGCGCGGGAGGTCGCCGAAGAGCTGCGGGAGGTGTTGGGGGGCAGGATCTCGTTGCTCCACCTCAACGACGCCCGCAACGGCCTCGGCAGCCACCGGGACGGGCATCGCCGGATCGGTGAGGGGCAGGTTGCGGAAGAGAGCTGGACGGAGGTCTTTGCTGGTCTACCCGGCGTCCCGGTGGTGATGGAGACGCCCTACGGCACGCCGGAGGTCGACCTGGAACAGGTCCGGCTGGTCAAGCAGTTAGCGGCCCGGCCGCCATCAGGTTGCCAAACGCGGCGGGATGAATATAGAATCTAGCACATGGAGTCTCTGGACATCCGCCCGACCCGCCGGAGGGGCGACCTCCTCGCCGCGATCGGCGAGACCCTGCGCGCGGAGCGCACCGAGCGCGGCCTGACCCTCCGGGAAGTGGCCGAAGGGGCGCACGTCTCGGTCTCGTACCTCGCCGAGATCGAACGCGGCGAGAAAGACCCCTCCTCGAAGGTCCTGGAGAGCATAGCCGGCGGTCTGGAGATGGAGGTCAGCGATCTCCTCATCCGCATCGCCGCCGCCCTGGAGCCCGCTGCGGTCGTCCCGGTCGCCGACTCTCTGGCGGCCTGACCTTACCTCCACCTCACGTTACGAAGAAGTACGATAGGAGCACCGCGAACGTGTTGAACGCGGCGTGCGCCAGAAAGCTCGCCGTCGTGTTTATGTAGCGGCGCAGCAGGCCGAGCCCCACGGACAGCAGGAGTATGTAGCCGATTAGCACGGACGGCCCGTACTGCACGTGCATGGAGGCGAAGAGCAGGGAGGAGGGCAAGATGCCCAGGGTTGGCTGGAGGGCGCCCCGGAACAGAGTCTCTTCTCCGAGCCCCGCGCCCAGCCCGACCAGGAGAGCGAACAGCACGGCGGAGAGGGGGCTAAGGCCCTCCGGGCTGAAAAGCGTCTCGGAGAGGTTCCCCACCGTACGGTACAACTCCGGCTGGAGGTTGCGGAAGAGGGCGTCCGCCAGCGCCGAGAGCCCGAGCGCCACGACGACGAAGAGCGCGACTATCCCGAGCTGCGCCAACGAGATCCTGCCGTACCCCAACCGTGAGACCGTCTGGCGCAGGTTACGCCGAACGCCGGCACCGACCCCGAGCACCGCGACCACGAAAAACGGGATCTGGCCGGCGAAGACCGCGCCGGCCGACAGGCGCTGGTCCTGAAAGACCTGAGCCACGTCCGGTATCTGCGTGAAGATCAGCAGACTCACCACGTTGTACGCCAGGATAAGGGCGAAGAACCACAGGGCGAGAAAGAACGGTGGATCGGCCCACCGGCTGTTCTTGAGTCTTCCGCCGGTGATGCTGCGCAAGGGCGGTATGCACAGGGCCAGCGCCGCGACGGCCGCCATCAGCGCCGCGACCCCCGCCAGGCCAACGAGCACCTGCTCGGAGAGGGTCGCCGTCTGGGCTCCCAGAACCGTAAACAACCCGACAGCCGTGAGGCTTCCCACGGCTGCCACCAACAAAGACAACGCCAGCAGGGTAACGACCAGCGTAATCTCCGCCCGCCGGTTTCCGCGCGCCCACTGCGCGAGTAAGGCCATCCCGCCGACGAAAACGGTCGCCGCCGCGTAAAGAACAACACCCGTCACGAAGAAACCTCTCTAGAATCTGATGAGCGACGACCAGAGGTTAGCACAAGAATAATCCCCGGCCCGTGCGGGTGGCGGACCGGGGTAATCTCTGGGCCGAAGGGGAAGGAGAAGCCCAGTAACAAACACTATAAACACCCTAAATTACATTACCGCTACCGGACGATAACAGTTTGGTAACAGCCTCGGGCTCCGGCATCTACGGGTCGCGGTTCTCGTTCCGCTCCAGCCCGTCGAGTATGGGGCCGAGTTCCCGGTCGCGGGCGGCTTCGTACTCTTCCAGGCTCTCCGCCTCGCGCGCCAGCGCGGCGATACGGGCCGTGAGCCCCGCGCCGCCTTTTGCGGCCAGGATGCGCCAGCCCAGGATGCGGTAGGCCCTCTCCAACCGGCCGTCGTTTCCGATGGCGCTCTCCAGGAGGTCCTCAAGAGCGGTGTGGAGCGCTTCGGCTTCCTCCAGCGACAGGGTCAGAGATACCTTCTGCGGGGCATCGGGCAACTTAACGGACCTTCTCCAGGTAAATGCGATCCTGGGTGATCACCACCCGCAAGTCTTCCGGCGGGCGGTGGAGATAGTCGCGCCACTCGCGGTCAAAGACCTCTGAGGCGTGGGCTTCCGTTTTCAAGACTATCCCCCCGGCGGTCTCTTCCAGCACCGCCGGATGCTCCGAGAGGTGGCCCCGCCGCACGGGGTCCCGGCGATAGATCGAGTTGCGCGACCGGAAGCTCTGCACGCTGGAGGACGTGGTGTTGAGTTCCTGCGCTATCCAGTCGTCACCCCGGCCCTCCTCGACCCAGCGGCGTATTCTGGCGGCGTGCGGCTTTAATGCCACTCTTCTGGTTCCCACGAGCCCTTCTCCTTCACCCAATGGAGTTTTATATTCTATATGTACCATCTCTGGTTACCTGACGCCAGGTATCCAAAACCGTATTCTCTTCGGTGCGCGACGACAGGTCTGGTCGGAACCCGGCTCAGGCTATCGTCCGGGCGGTCATCCAGAGCACGAGCAGCCCGCGGAGGCTCCAGGCTGTGGTCCGCACCCAGTTGGAGGCTACCAGAAGCCGGTGGGCTCCCGGCTCGTAACCGAGGCCCAGGTCGCGGTGGCGCGGAACCTGGAGAAAGGCCGTGGACAGCCAGACGGCCGCGAGCAGCCCGGCCCCGGCCCAGGCGGATGCCGCCAGCACGCCCGCTGGCCGTACGAAGAGGAGCAGCACGGCGGTAGCGGCCTCCACCAGCATCGGCGGGCCTACCACGTAGCCCGTGAGCCTGGAGTGGTCCCCGGCGTAGGACCGGAAACCCCCCGCGCCGACCCGGCCGAAGAGCGGGTAGTGGACGACCTGCACAAACCAGATGAGGCCGACCATAAAGAGCGTTGCGGCGACGTGGACGAGCAGCAGGAGTTCCGCCGCGCTCATACGTCCCTTCCGAGCAGGTGGCCGGCCGCGGCGAGGCCGGAGAGGGCGGCGCCCTCCACCTTCGGCTGGCCGAAGGCGTCACCGGCGAAGACCAGCGGGTGATCTTCTGATATTGCCAGGAACGGCTCCTCGTGGGAACCCGTCACCCAACTGTAGCGCCACCGGGCAAGCGAGGTCTCCACAACCCGGGGGGAGAGGTCCGCCTCCAGCTGGTCTCCGGCAAGGGCCAGGAGGGAGGAGGCTACCTCGTCGTCCGGGGCGTCGAAGTGGTCCCGGCTCCATTCGGGGCCGGCGTGGACCGTGATGCCGGGGGTCTCGGAGATACCCTTGCGGCGGTTGTCCCCGATCCAGTCCAGCGGCTCGCCTTTGATCTGGACGCCCCCCGGCTCGGGTACCCCGGTCGGCCCGTCCAGCACCGCCATGAGCGCCAGGCACGGGTCGTAGGAGATCTTCGCGAGCTGCCGCCGCTCCTCTGCCGGCAGCTCGTAGCCGCCGGACTCGACGAGCGCCAGGGCCTGCGGCGCCGGCGGCGTCATAACGAGCGCCGTGCCGGAGACCCGCAGGCCGGACTCGCAAGCCATCTCCCAGCCGTCCTGCCGGTGACGGACCGTCACCACCCTCTCTCCGGTGCGCACGTCGAGGCCGTGGGCCAGGTGCTTGGGAGCGGAGGTCATGCCCCGTGTACCCCGGTAGCGCGGGTGGCCGTCGGCCCGGGGCTCGCCGTCAGGGCCGGCGAAGCCGCGGGACCACTCCTCCACGACGCCGGCCGCCGTCCACTCCTCGACGAGTTGGGCAAAGCGTTCGCTACGGACGGTAAAGAACTGGGCGCCGTGGTCGAAGTTGCCTGAGCCCACCCGGCGGGTCGCCATCCGGCCGCCGACGCCGCGGGCCTTGTCCACGACCGTCACCCGCCACCCGGCATCGTGCAGCCCACGGGCAGCCAGGAGGCCCGAGATGCCGGCCCCGACGACGAGGCACGAGCCGGGTTGCGACGCCGGCATCAGCGGGACTGGCGGCGCGGGAGCGGGTGGAGGGCCGAGAGGCCGCCGTCCACGCCGAAGACCTGGCCGGTGACCCAGCTCTGGGCCGGGTCGAGGAGCCACTCGATCATGGCCGCCACCTCGTCCGGCTCGCCGAGGCGTCCCAGGGGATGCAAGTCCACCGAGGCCTGCCGGGCGGCGTCGCTCGCGGTGATCCGCTCCGTCATCGGCGTCTGCACGAGGCCCGGGGCTACCATGTTGAACCGGAGGCGGCGGGGCAGGTAGGTCGCGGCGGCGGAGATGCCGAGCCCCGTCACGGCGGCCTTGGCGGCGGCTATGGCCTCGTGGTTGGCGAGCCCTACCCGGGCCGCCACCGAGGACATCAGCACCACCGAGCCGCCTTCCGGCATGTGCTCCGCGGCGGCCTTGACGGTTCCGAAAGCCGTGTTCAGGTTCAACGCCAGCGTCTCGGAGAGCTCTTTTTCGGTGGTCCGGTGGGCGGGCTTGAGCATGAAAGAGCCGACGCAGTTCGCCGCCCCGTCCACCCGCCCGTGCTCCTCGACGGCTGTCGCGAACAGGCAGCCTACCTCGTCGGCCCGCCTGGCGTCCAGGGAGACGGTGCGGGCGCCGGTCCGCGAGGAGAGCTCCTCCAGCTTCGCCTCGTCGCGGGCGCTGGCTACGATGCGGGCTCCCTTCTCCGAGAGCCGGCGGCACAGCGCGGAGCCGATGCCCCCGGTCGCGCCGAGCACCACGTAGACGGGGTTACGGTTGCCGTTGTCCATAAAGAGTACCTTTCTCTAGCTCTTGCAGGGCGGCGGCGCGCCGGATGGTCTGGAAGTGGATGTCCACCGTGTCTTCGACGCGGCGGGCGTAGCCGCCGGCCATAGTTACAGTCACCGGGATGCCGCGCCCGCGGCAGGTTTCGAGGATGAGGCGGTCGCGCTCGGCAAGGCCCGCCTTGCTCACCGAGAGGCGGCCCAGCTTGTCGTCCTCGAAGGGGTCGGCGCCGGCCAGGTAGATCGCGGCCTCCGCCCCCGACCTCTCCAGCGCTTCTCCCAGCCCCTTTTCGAGCGCGGTGAGGAACGCCTCGTCGTCCGCTCCGTCCGGGAGCGCCACGTCCAGGTCGCTTTCTTCCTTGTGGAAGGGAAAGTTCTTGGCGCCGTGGATCGAGAACGTGAAGGCCGAGGCGTCGTCCTCCAGGATCGCCGCCGTCCCGTTGCCCTGGTGTACGTCCGTGTCTATGACGACGACCTTCTCCACAAGCCCCTCGGCCCGCAGGGCGCGGGCGGCTATCGCCGAGTCGTTGAAGACGCAGTACCCCTCGCCCCGGTCGGCGAAGGCGTGGTGCGTGCCGCCGGCCAGGTTGGCCGCGAGCCCGTCCTCCAGCGCGGCCCGGCAGGCCTCCAGGGTGCCGCCCGAGGCCCGCCGGGAGCGCTCGACCATCCGCTCCGTCCAGGGGAAACCGATGCGACGCATCTCCTTGCGCGAGAGCGTGCCGTCCACGACGCGGGCCAGGTAGCCGGGGGCGTGGGCCCGCAGTATCTCCTCGTCCGAGACGGGACGCGGTACCCGCAGCTCGCCCTCGCGGCAGACGCCGTTGGCGGCGACCTTCTCGCGCAGCATGGAGTACTTGACCATCGGGAACCGGTGCCCCTCGGGCAACGGGAGCACGAAGTGGTCGCTGTAAAAAACCTTCACCGCCGGTCGACCTCCATTTGCAGGACTCTAATATATGCCCACATTTGGCGTAGGAATAGCTTTCGCAAAACGCCGTCGGGGGCTGTGGTAGCATCGGGCATTCGAGAAGGTCCGGGGAGTGTTTTGCAAGAGAGGCTGTTCGAGGAAAACACGGGAAGCATCTCGCCGCCCGAACGGGGACTGTACCTCGGCACCTCGGGCTGGTCGTACGCCGATTGGGAGGGCACGCTCTATCCGGAAGGGCTCGCGCCCGGGGCGCGGCTCGCCGAGTACGTTAAGAGCTACGCGACCGTGGAGATCGACTCGACCTTCTACGGCACGCCGCGCCGGTCGACCGTCCAGAAGTGGCGGGAGGTCGCGCCGGAGGGCTTCCTGTTCGCGGCCAAGTTCCCGCAGGAGATTACCCACGAAAAGAACCTCGCCGGCTGCGAGGGCGCCGCGGAGAATTTCGTCCGGGTGATGGAGGGCCTGGGCGACCGGCTCGGCCCGCTCCTCTTGCAGCTCCCGCCCTCGTTTACCGTGGAGGGAATGGACACGCTGGAGACGTTCCTCGACTCCCTACCGGACGGCTTCCGCTACGCGGTGGAGGTGCGCCACCGGAGCTGGCTGCGCCCGGACCTAACCGACCTCTTGTGGGAACACGGGGCGGTGCTCACGCTCGTAGACTACCCCCGGATGCCGCGGGTGGAGGAGGCCACGGCGGACTTCGTCTACATCCGCTGGCTCGGCGACCGGCGGGAGTTCCCGGAAGGGCACACGCATCCAAAGAAGGACCGTCGGAAAGACCTCCGGTGGTGGTCGGCGCTCGTGGACCGCTTCCTCTCCGAGGGCCGGACGGTCTTCGCCTACGCCAACAACCATTACCAGAACCACTCGCCCTCCACGTTGGAGCAGTTTCTGGGGCTCCGGGGGGGCGGCCGGTGAGCATACCGGTGGTCTTCAGCACCGGGTCTCTGTACCCCTTCGGCCTCGACCGGGTCTACCGCTGGGCCGCGGAGGCCGGCTACGACGGCGTGGAGGTCATGATGGACGAGCGCTGGGACACCCACCAGGCGGAGTACCTGCGAGGGCTCGCCGCCCGCTACGGCATCCCGGTGCGGGCGCTGCACCCGCCGCTCTACCGCGGCGCGTGGAACCTGGATCGCGAGGAGACGCTGGTGCGGGTCGCGAAGCTCGCGGGGGAGGTCGGCGCGGACGTTGTCGTGGCCCACCCGCCGGCCAACGGGTCGGTGCTTGAGGTCTGGAGCGAGGATACCCTCACCGACGCCCGCAAGGGCGGCGTCGCCGTCGCCGTCGAGAACATGCCGCGCAACCGGGTCAAGAAGTTCCTGTTTAGCTGGGACACGCAGTACTGTTACAAGCCGGAGCGGCTCGTGGGCCTCGGCGGCGTGACCCTCGACACCAGCCACCTCGCGGCCAGCGGGGTGGACGTCATGGGGGCTCTGGAAACGCTCGGGGAGCAGGTCCGCCACGTCCACCTCTCGGACTCCAACCGGACCGGCCGCGACGAGCACCGGGTTCCGGGGAGGGGCAGCCTGCCGCTAAAGGAGTTCCTCGGCGCCCTCGCCCGGATGGAATACCCCGGTGCCGTGAGCCTGGAGCTCAAGCCCTGGCCCCTCGGCGCGCCGGACCCGGCGGAGATTCTCTCCCGCATGCGCGAGGCGCTGGCTTACACCCGGGAAGGCCTTGAGGGCGCCTGATCTACGCGGTGCGCAGGCGTGTTAAGCTCTCGAAAAACTTGCCGGATAAGACTTTGGAACCAGAGGGAGCGCAAATGAGAGACGAGCGTCTGGAGAAGCTGGCGCGGGTGCTGGTGGACTACTCGGTGGAGGCGGCCGAGGGCGAGCAGGTGGTGGTCTCCGGCGGCTCGGCGGCGGAGCCCCTTGTAAAAGAGATCTACGCCCGCGTGCTCCAGGCGGGCGCAACCCCGATCCCGATGGTCGCCCTGCCCGGGATGCGGGAGCTGTTCTTCCGGCACGCGAAGGACTCGCACTACGAGGAGACCCCCCCGATCCTGCGCTCCATCTACGAGCAGGCCGACGCGTTTATCTCGGTCATGGCCCCGACCAACACCCGCTCCCTCGCGAACGTGGACCCCCAGAAGCAGCAGGCCCTCGGCAAGCGGGACAAGGTCCTCCAGGAGATAGTGCTCGGGAAGGACCGCTGGGCCCTGACCCTGTTCCCGACCGAGGCGCTCGCCCAGGAGTCGGACATGAGCCTCGACGAGTACGAGGAGTTTGTCTTCGAGGCGATGGCCCTCCACGAGGACGACCCGGTCCGGCACTGGCGGGAGAAGGCCCGCGAGCAGCAGCGCCTTATAGACCGGCTGGAGCAGGCCCGCGAGCTGCGCGTCGTCGGCCCGGAGACGGACCTGACGCTTTCCGTGGAAGGCCGCAAGTTCCTCAACGGCGACGGCAAGCACAACATGCCCTGCGGCGAGGTCTTTACCGGGCCCGTCGAGGACTCGGCGGAGGGCCGCGTGTACTTCGGGGTGCCGGTGGCGGTCGCCGGCCGGGAGGTCTCCGGGGTGCGGCTGCGCTTCGAGGAGGGCAAGGTAGTCGAGGCCACGGCCGAGAAGGGGGAGGAGTACCTGAACTCCATGCTGGACGCCGACGCGGGCGCCCGGTACCTGGGGGAGGTCGGGATCGGGACCAACTACGGCATACCGCGCCCCACCAAGAGCATCCTCTTCGACGAGAAGCTCGGCGGCACGGTGCACCTGGCCGTCGGCCGGTCCTACGCCGAGACCGGGGGCAAAAACGACTCCAGCGTGCACTGGGACCTGATCTGCGACCTGCACGACGGCGAGCTCTACGCCGACGGAGAGCTGTTGCAGAAGGACGGCAAGTTCCTCGGCTTCGACCTGGAGAACTGAGCCGTGCCGGGGGAGATGATGCTGCGGGTGGCCCGCCTGGAGAGCGAGGCGGAGCTGGAGGAGATCCGGGACCTCCTCGACGAGTTGGGCGTCGAGTACGAGCACGTCCGCTCCGAACCGGAGGATGCCTACCCGCAGGCCGCCTACTTCTACATACCCGACGAGGCCGCCGACGACGTGGAGTACGTCATCGCCGAGAAGCACGGCTACGACGCCGAAGTATTGTAGGCTCCCACGTCTGTGCCTGTGGCCTCGTCCCGGCGGGTTTATACTCCGTGTGCCGGGTAACTTGCTATTGCAAAGAGGTTCCAGGAGTGGCACATAAAACCTACGATACAGTTTTTCTCGACGTTGACGGGACCCTACTCTGGGTAGACCTCGACGTGGAGGGTTACGTCGAAGACCTCGCGCCGTACTCGACCAACGGCCCTCTCACGTTGGAAAAGGCCGTTGGGCCGGTGTTGGAGAGCATGCGGGAGCACATCTCCCAGAACATCCACTACCCTACCCGGGAGGCGTTGGACCGCTTCAAGCGCGAGAACCAGCGCCGCACGGCCCGGAAGCTGGACGTCGAGGCCCCGGCCGATGTCCTGGCCGAGGTGGCGGAGCGCCGGATATCCTTCGTCCCCTACAAGGAGTCCGAAAGGGTGATGGGGGAGCTGCGGGAAGCAGACCTGGGGCTCTACGTGGTCTCCAACTGGGACGCGCTGCTAGAAGAGGTGCTGGAGGAGCTGGGCTGGACGCGCTACTTCGACGGTATAATCGCCTCGGCGGTCGTCGGCGTCGAGAAGCCCGCTCCGGGTATCTTCGAGGAGGCGCTGCGGCTCAGCGGAACCTCGCGGGAGAAGGCGGTACACGTCGGCAACGACCCGGTCGCGGACGTGCAGGGCGCCACGGGATACGGGCTGGACGCGGTGCACATAGACCGCGGGGACGGCGGCGGAGCTCCCGGGGCGGTCGCGGTGTTGCCCGACCTCACGGGCCTGCCGGCCCTGTGCGGAGGACGCCGTGTCTGAGACGCTTCCCAAGAAGTCCACGGTAGACAAGCCGCGCATCGAGAGGGCGGTGCGCGAGATCCTGGCGGCTATCGGCGAGGACCCTGAACGAGAGGGCGTGCTCGGGACTCCCCGGCGCGTGGCGGACGCCTACGAGTACCTCTTCTCCGGGCTGAACGAAGACCCAACCCACCACCTGGAGGTCGGTTTTGCCGAGGACTACGGCAACGTCGTCGTGGTCCGGGACATCCACCTGGCCAGTTTGTGTGAACATCACCTCCTGCCGTTTATCGGGAAGGCGCACCTGGCCTACGCGCCGAAAGGCCGGGTCGTCGGGCTCTCCAAGCTGGCCCGGGTGGTGGAGGGGTACGCCCGCAGGCCGCAGCTCCAGGAGCGGCTCACGGCCCAGATCGCGGACGCCCTCTACGGGTATCTGGGTTCCTGGGGGTCGGTCGTGGTCATCGAGGCCGACCACACCTGCATGACCATGCGCGGGGTGCAGAAGCCCGGCAGCATCACGGTGACGACCGCGGCCCGGGGCGTCTTCGAGGAGGACGACGCCCGGAGGGCGGAGGTTCTGGGCCTGATCTACCGGGGCGGGCTAGGCAGGTAGCCCGCCGCTTCGTCCGTACCGGCGAGCGCGGCCCCGGCGATGCCGGCTTCGTTGAGCATCTCCGCCGGCACGACCTTCGTGCGGGCTGTCAGGCTGGGAATGAACTTCTCGGACTTCTTGCTGATGCCGCCGCCCACCACGATCAGGTCCGGCCACAGCAGGTCCTCGACGGCCCTTAAGTACTCGTCGAGCCGCCCCGCGTACTCGTTCCAGCTCAGGTCTTCGCGTTTGCGGGCGGCGTCGGCGGCGTAGAGCTCGGCGTCGCCGCCGTGCAGCTCTATGTGCCCCAGCTCGGTGTTCGGCACGAGCTTTCCCCCCACGAAGAGGGCGGTGCCGATGCCGGTGCCCAGCGTGAGCATCAGGACCACGCCGCCGACCTCGCGCCCGGCGCCCCAGCGCATCTCCGCCAGCCCCGCCGCGTCGGCGTCGTTGATCATGCGTACGGGCTCTCCCAACCCTTTTTCCAGATGTCGCTGGAAGTCGAAGCCGATGGCCTCTTGCTCGATGTTGGCCGCCGTTTGGGCCACGCCGTTCTTTATTACGGCAGGAAAACCGCATCCCACGGGGCCTTCCCAGCCGGAGCGCGAGACGACCTCTACTGCGGTGTCGACTATCGCCTCGGGCGTAGCGGGCCTGGGGGTCTTTATCCTCACCCGTTCCGCCGTGAGCTCTCCGGTCTCGAGGTCTACCGGTGCCCCCTTTATGCCCGATCCCCCTACGTCCAGTCCAAAAGCGTCCATGCTGACCTCCCCGGATAGCAAACGTCGGGTAATTCTATCCAGATGCGGAGATCGTCGCCCGCGGGGGGTGCCGCCGCGACTAGCTGCCGGTGCCGGGCCGGGGAAAGACGACCACCGGACCCCAGACCCCGATCGAGACCCGCGCCCCTTCTTCAAAACCGAAGCCCCCGACGAGCCGGGAGTTCAGGGTCTCTCCGCTGTCCAGCCGGAGCTTCACGAGTTGGTCGTGGCCGTAGAACTCTCGGCCCGTGACGGTGGCTTCGCCGTCGGGCAACGCCCGGAGCACCAGGGATTCGGGACGGAGCATCACCTCGACTTCTCTGCCCTCCTCCGGGGCTTCCACGACCGGGACGCTCCCCAGCACGCAATGCACGCGGCCGTTCTCCACCGTGCCGGGCACGAAGTTCGCCTCTCCGACGAACTCCGCGACCCGGCGGGAGCTGGGCCGGAGGTACAGTTCCTCGGGTGCGGCGGCCTGCAAGACGCGGCCGTCCATCATAACGGCCACCTCATCGGCGAGGCTCAGGGCCTCTTCCTGGTCGTGGGTGACGAAGATAGCCGTAGCCTGGGCTTCCTTGAGGATCTGGCGCATCTCCGAGCGCACCTGGTTCCTGAGCGTGGCGTCCAGGTTGCTGAAGGGCTCGTCGAGGAGCACCACGGCGGGCTCCGGGGCTAGCGCCCGCGCCAGCGCGACCCGCTGCTGCTGGCCGCCGGAGAGCTCGTGGGGCATCCGCTCCCCGAGCCCTTCCAGATGGGTCAGGCCGAGCACCTCGGCGACCCGGCCCCGGCGCTTGGCGCTCCGGGGCAGACCGTAGGCGACGTTCTGCGCCACGCTCAGGTGCGGAAAGAGGGCGTAGTCCTGGAAGACCATACCGACCTTGCGTTTATCCGGCGGCACCCACACGTCCGGTCCGGCGACGGTCCGGCCACCGATCTCGACCTCTCCGGCGTCCGGAGCTTCAAAGCCCGCGATTAGCCGCAAGGTCGTGGTCTTTCCGCACCCGGAAGGCCCGAGAAGCGCCAGGATCTTGCCGCGCTCCAGCCCGAGGTCCACGTCCTGTACGGCGCGGATGGAGCCGAAGCTCCGGCCGACGCCGGAGAGGCGTACCATGAGGTCTGGTGCTTCTCGTGGAAGGTTTTCTCCGGGTTGGATCACTTTGTACGCTCCCGGATCACCAGCAGGTACATGGGCAAAGCGGAGATCGAGATCAAGACCAGCGCCGGGGCCGCCGCCCGGGCGAAAAAGGCCTCGGAGGTGGCGTTCCAGATCTGGGTCGCCAGCGTGTTGAACCCCGTGGGCCCGAGCAGCAGGGTAGCAGGCAGCTCTTTCATGGTGGTGAGGAACACGAGCGCCGCCCCGGCCAGAATACCCCGCTGGGCCAACGGCACGGTGACCGTGGCGAGCACCCCGACGGTGCTCCGTCCGAGCCCCCGGGCGGCCTCTTCTATCGTCGGGCGTGCCTGCAGGAGCGAGGAACGTATAGCGCCTACGGCTTGCGGCATGAAGTGAACCACGTAGGCGAACAGGAGCAGAGGCAGCGTCTGGTAGAGCACCGGGAACACGTTGGCCCCGAAAAAGACCAGCGCGAGCGCCAGCACCACCCCCGGCAGGGCGAAGCCGGTGTACGTTAGGCCCTCTAGCAGCGAGGCGGACCGGCTTCTGTATCGGGCCGCGAGCACCGCCACGGGCAGCGCCGCGAGCACCGCGATCCCGGCGGCCATCGCCGAGACCTGCAGGGAGTTAAAGGCGGTCTGCACAACGGGGTTGAGCGATCCTCCGGAGGCGAGGCCCCGCAAGAGCCAGAACACGAGCACCCCCACGGGGGCCGCGAGGGCCAGCAGCACCACGCTGCCGCAGTATGCGAGCGCGGGCAGCTTCCACCGGCCGAGAACGACGGGCTGGTGCGGCCGGGCTCCCGACGAGCCGGCGTGGTAGGCGGCGCGGCCGCGGGTGAGGGATTCGAGGAAGAGCACGACGCACACGAGAGCCACCAGCATCAGGGCCAGCACGGCGGCGGGCGTCCGGTCAAAAGCGGAACGGTACTGCAGGTAGATCTCCCGCGTAAACGAGTCGTACTGCAGCAGCGAGACGACCCCGAAATCGCTGAGGGTGTACAGCGCGACCAGTAGGGCTCCGGCGGCTATGGCGGGCCGCAGCTGCAGCAGCGTGACCCTGAAGAACGCCGAGAGCCGGCTGCTGCCGAGCCCCCGCGCGGCCTCCTCCAGCGAGGGGTCTATGCCGCCGAGCGCGCTTCTCACGGTAAGAAACACGTACGGGTAGGTGAACAGCACCAGGACGAGCACCGTCCCCGGCAGCCCGTAGATGGAGGGCAGACGCTCCACCCCGAGCGGGGCCAGAAAGTCCTGCAGGATACCCCGCGGCCCGAGCACGCTCACCAGCACAAAAGCCCCGACGTAGGAGGGGATCACGAGCGGCAGGGCCGCCAGGACGGTCCAAGCCTTCCTTCCCGGGAGGTCCGTGCGCGTCGTGAGCCAGGCGAGCGGCACGGCGACCGTGACCGAGAGGGCCGTGACTAGAACGGCCAGCAGCATGCTCCGGCCGAGCACGGCCAGGGAAGAGGCGTCCAGGGCTACCTCCAGGACGCCTCCGGCCCCGGCCTCGGAGGCGCGCAGGATCAGGTATCCGGGCGGAAACAGCATCGCCGACCCGACGAGCAGGGCGAGGCCCCAGATAAGGGCTGGGGGTCGCCCCCCGGCCCTCCCGGGACCCCGCAACCGGCTCGTGACTGCGGCGAGCATCAGCAGCCTGCGGCCGTAGAGCGCCAGCGTATGCCGCGTGACCTGACTAGAGCACCCCCGTCTCGCGCATGAGCTGCAACGTACCGTCCAGGTCTTCGAGGTTGCTCAGGTCTATGTCCGGGGTCTCGATCTCCGATAGTGGGGGCAGGTCTTCGTCCACCTCGACGCCCTCTACCATCGGGTACTCGAACGTCTCTTCCGCGAAGTACTCCTGGGCTTCTTCGGAGAGCATGTAATCTACGAAGTCCTCAGCCGCCCCGGGGTTCGACGCGGTCTCCAGAATGCCGGCTCCGGCGACGTTGATCATGGCGCCGGTGTCGCCGCCTTCCGGGTACTGGTTGCGGGCCCCGAAGCCTTCACCCTGCTCGTCTAGCGACCGGAACAGGTAGTAGTGGTTCACGAAGCCCACGTCCACCTCGCCGGAGGCCACGGCCTCCAGGGTGCTCGTGTTGTCCGGGTACTCCATCGGGTCGTTGGCCTGGATGCCCTCCAGCCACTCCCGCGCCACGTCTTCGCCCTCGGTGATCCGGAGGGCGGTCACGAAGGCCTGGAAGGAGCCGTTGGTGGGGGGCCAGCCGATGCGGCCCTCCCACTCGGGGTCGGTGTAGTCGAGTATAGAGTCCGGCAGCTCTTCTTCGCTCAACGCCTCGGTGTTGTACGCCACCACCCGCGCCCGGCCGGACAACCCGACCCACTCGCCTTCGGGCGACTTGAACCGGTCCTCGACGCGGTCCAGGATCTCCTCCGGCAGCGGCTGGAAGAGGCCTTCCTGGGCGACCGCGCCTAGAGCCCCGGCGTCCTGGGCGAAAAAGATGTCCGCCGGGCTGTTCTCGCCCTCCTCCAGGATCGTTGCCGCGAGCTCGGCGGTATCACCGTAGCGTACCTGCACGTCCATTTCGCTCTGCTCTATGAACTCGTCGATTATCGGGCCAACCAGCTCCGCGTTACGCCCGGAGTACACCACCAGCACCTCGTCGTCGGAGGAGGCCGCCGCTTCTTCCTGGTCGGTTTCTTCGGAGGCCACTCCTCCAGCCGCTGTTTCTTCCGTCTCCTCGGTGGTGCCATCCTCCTCTTCCTGGGTTGCCTCCTGGCCACACGCCACACCCAGCGTCAGAAGAAAGACGAACACAAACGCTACGAAAACTAGAGGCCTCACCGATCGCAACTCGTTACCTCGCTCTCTCTAGGCTTCGCGGGCCGGTGCCCGCCTTTGCCATTACAAATATTGACAATCGTTTGCAATACCCAGAAGCAAACTATCTACTGGCCCGGCTCCCGTCAAGCGCCGGGAGAAGGTTTTGTGATGCAGGTCAAAGCCTCTCCAGAACGGGCCTCGGAAAGCGGGCGGGTGTACCCGGGTTCGTGTCCGGCAGAGGCCGCGAAGCCGTTTACAGAAAGCCCAGCGGGTTCCACCAGAGAACGGTTACGGCGGCGAGGATAGCGAGAAAGACCAGCGTCAGCAGGGCCCCGATGCGCAGCAGGTCGCGGGCGTCGTAGAGGCCGGTCTCGTAGGTGACGAGGTTGGACATCGCCTGCGAGGGCAGGATAAAGGTCGCGAGGCCGGCGAGCGCCACCGTCATGCCGATCACCTCCTCGGGGAGCTGGAGGGCTCCGGAGGCGGCGAGCAGGATGGGCAGCAGGGTAGCCGCCGCCGGGGTGGAGCCGGCGAACGCGAGCTGGAAGACGAGCATTATGCCCGCGACGGAGAGGACCCCGGCTACCGCGGCGAGGCGCGCCACCTCGGAGACCCCGGCCCCGAAGAGTTGCTCTCCGACCCAGGCCGCCGCCCCCGTATCCCGCAGCGCCAGCGCCAGCGAGAGGCTTGCCCCGAACATGAACACCGAGCTCCAGGAAATGTCCAGCGCCTCCGTCCAGGAGATTACCCGCAGCGGCGAGACGGCGAGGAGCGCGACGGCGAGAAAGGCCGGAACGGAGGGGTGCCAGCCGGTGAAAGGCTCCAGGGTCCAGAGGACCGCGGTCAGGGTCAGTATCCCGGCCAGCCGCCACTCCGCCGCCTGGGTCGGGCCTAGCTCTTGTAGCTGATCCGCCACCGTGTTGCGGTCCAGCGGCTCCTCGTCCCGGGTTGGGAAGAGCAGCACCAGCCCGGCCCAGAGGGCGAGAAAAGCCAGGGCCTCCACCGGCCAGGCGAGGGCGAGCCAGCGGAAGTAGGTAATCCGTTCGCCGCCGGCCTCGACGACGAGGTCTACGGCCAGCACGTTCACTATGGCGGCGGGGAGGATGGCGATGCCGCCGAGGATAGCCCCGAAAGCGAGCCCGATCATGAGTCGTTTCGCCCCGTTGGGTGAGCCGCGCCGGACGAACGCTTCGGCCACCACGACCACGACGGGCAGGAGCGCCACGGCCCGCACCACGGTAGAGGGGACGAAGACCGCGGCGGCCGCGAGCGCCACCAGCAAGCCACCGAGTACGCCGCTGCTCTTTGGCGGCGCCCGGAGCAGGAAGACATATGTCAGACGGCGGGCGAGCGGGGTCTTGCTCACGGCGGCGGCCATCATAAAGCCCGCTACCAGGAGCAGCGTCGCCGGGGAGCCGAAACCCGCCACGGCGCCGCCGGCGGAGGCCGCGCCGGACGCGCCGAGGGCGAAGACCACGGGGATGGAGGTCGCGGCGAGGGGCACGGGGCGCAGGATCCAGGCCAGAAGCGTGCCCGCTGTGATGGCGAGTGCCCAGCGGGCGGGGGAGTCCAGGGTCTCCGGTAGAAAGTACAGGGCGGCGATCCCTCCGGCGAACGGCGCCAACCCCCGGAGGCCGAGGCCTAGCTTTTCGCGTAACCCGTCCCGGTCTCCCGCCGCGGGTTTGGAGGTTTCTTTGTTCTCGCCGCCGTGCTCGTCCAATCGCGGACCTCCCTGACGGGAAGCATACTACGAGCAGGTGGCGGAGCCTGCCGCCGCCCGGCAACCGGACGTGTCAGGCGCGGAGACCAGCTTTCGTGCGGCCCGTGCTCCCGCCCGGGATACGCTGGCGGTTGCGGAGCTGCAAGCACCGCAGCACGAAGTACATCCGGTGCCGTCAACGACCTGCCGGACCGGTTGGGTTACAAGCCGTCGTCCGGCCTCAGCCGAAGCCGATACCGAATACCCAGTTCGCCAGCGTGTAGGCGGTGGCGAAGATCAGCAGCGCGCCGATGAGGTTTAGCCAGATCCCGGCGCGAACCATCTGCACGATTGTTACGTGACCGGAGCCGAAGACGATGGCGTTCGGCGGGGTAGCCACCGGGATCATGAAGGCGCACGACGCGGCGAGGGCGGCGGGGATCGCGAAGGCCAGCGGGTCGAGGCCGAGCCCGATGGCGGCGCCGGCGAGGATCGGCAGCAGGGCGGCCGCCGTCGCGGTGTTGCTGGTCAGCTCCGTGAGGAAGATGACCACGAGGATGACGATCCCGATGAGCAGGAACACCGGCACCCAGCCGAGGCCGGAGACGAGGGCGCCGATCCACTCGTCCACCCCGGTCTCGCTTACGGCGTTGGCGAGGCTCAGGCCGCCCCCGAAGAGCAACAGAATACCCCAGGGTATTTGCCGGGCGGTCTCCCAGTCGAGGGCGAACACGCCGTTGCGCCAGTCTATGGGGATCGCGAACAGCACGAGGGCGGCGATTACGGCGATCCCGGCGTCGTCCACCCCCGCGAGTATCTCTTCCAGGGCGGGGAAGATGCTGGGCAGTATGGAGTTCAATATCCAGGCCGAGGCCGTTAGCACGAATACCGTCAGCACCCACTTCTCGCCGCGGCTGACCGGCCCCATCTCGTCTATCTGCTCCTGGATTATCTCCCGGCCGCCAGAGATCTCGTCTATCTCCGGCGGGTACACGAACCGGGTGAGCACGACCCACGTGATAAAGAGGAACGTCGCGGACAGCGGTAGCCCTACGAGCATCCAGGTGCCGAACCCGATGTCGATGTCGTACTCGGATTGCAGGAACTGGGCCATAAACAGGTTGGGCGGGGTCCCGATGAGGGTGGAAAGGGATCCTATACTCGCCGCGTAGGCGATGGCGAGCATCAGGCAGGTCGCGAAGTTAGACGCGCCCGCCCCGGTGAGCTCCTCCGCCTCCTCCGCTTCGGACGCGCTCCCCATCCGGCCTCCTCCCTCGCCGAGCACGAGCACGAGCACGCTCAGCCCGATAGGCAACATCGCCACCGTGGTCGCCGTGTTGCTCACCCACATGCTCAGAAAGGCCGTTGCGAGCATGAAGCCGCCGATGACCTGCACCGGGCTCGTCCCGACCGCCCGCACCGTGAGCAGCGCGATCCGGCGGTGCAGCCCCCAGCGCTGCATCGCGAGCGCCAGCATAAAGCCGCCCATAAAGAGAAATATGAGCTCGCTCGCGTAGGGGGCCGTGGCGTCCTCGATGGAGACTACGCCGAGCAGCGGAAAGAGGGCTATCGGCAGGAGCGACGTCGCCGGCAGCGGTAGCGCCTCGGTGACCCACCACGTCGCTATCAAGAGGCCTATCGCGACCGTCGCCACACCCTCCTCGGAGAGCACGGCTTCCCCTTCCCCGGTGGGCAACGCGAAGTAGGCGATTATCGCGAGGATGGGGCCGAGAAAGCGGCCTACCCAGGCCCGGGTCGAGACACGCGTCTCCTCGACGGCCTCACCCATCTCAGGTACATCAGCAAGCTCGCGGTTGCGACTCTCCTGCGGATCAGACACGCTCTCCTCCCGGTTGTACCCCGTGTTGCATCCCCTCTGACCCCTATTCAAGCAGAAAAATACCGGGCGTGCTACCGGCCCGAAACGGACGGGCCAGCCCCGCAAAACCAAACCTTGTGCTCCGCTGATCCGTGTGTGATACTTTAACTTACCATATGTTACAAATAGCGTACATTGTAACAATTCCGAGTAGCAAGCGGCCCCGAAAGAGTTGCAAGGTCGAGAGGGGTTGCGGAAGGGACGAGTTTTGGAGCGCAGAGGGGTTCTGTGGGGTGTGGCGGTGCTGTTCTTGGTGGCGACGGCTTACGTGGTGCCGTACACGCTGCTTTCGAGTGTGGACGCTTGGTACGGGGCGTTTCTTTTCTGGATCGTCTTCGGGCTTTTGGCGATAGCGGTCATAGCCGTCATTACGAGCAGCTGGAGGGATTGAGGAAATGGGTGTTGGGCTTGTCTGGACCTCCCTGGCTATCTACGTGCTGATCGCGGTTGCCATAGCCTTTATCGCGCGGGGCGGGATGGGCCGGGGGATGAGCGAGTACTTTCTGTGGAACCGGTCTATGGGCGGCGTCCTGGCCGCCCTGAGCTACAGCGCGACGACCTTCAGCGCGTTCATGCTGGTGGGGCTCGCGGGGCTCACTTACGCTGGCGGGGTGGGGGCGCTGGGCTTCGAGATGGTGTACCTGTCCGGCCTGGTGCTCGTGGCGTTTTTCGGACCGCGCTTTCTCCTGGTGGGCAAGAAGTACGGCTACATAACCCCAACGGAGATGCTCGGGGACCGCTACGGGAGCCGGGCGGTGGCGGTGGTGACGGCCCTGGCCAGTTGCGTGTTCTTGATCCCTTACAGCGCGGTGCAGCTGGCGGGTATCGGGTACCTGCTCTCCGGGGCGACCGACGGGATAATTACCTTCACCGGGGGCACCATCATCGCCACGGTGCTGGCCATAGTCTTCGCCTACGTCGCGGGGATACGGTCGGTAGCCTGGACGGACGCTTTGCAGATGGTGATCATGGTGATAACCGCTACCCTGGCCGTGTTGCTGGTGGTGGGGGCGCTGGGCGGCTTCGCCACGTTCTTCGGGCGCATCTCCACCGAGCACCCCGGTTCCCTGAGCGTTCCGGGGGGCGGCTACTTCAGCTTTTCCGTGTTCCTGGGGCTCACCCTGCCCTGGTTCTTCTTCAGCCTCTCGAACCCCCAGGTCAGCCAGCGGCTCTTTATGCTGGGCACCATGAAGAACCTCCGGCGGATGCTTTTAGGCTTTCTGGTTTTGGGCTTCTTCTACACGATAGTGGCGGTTTTGTGGGGCTTTGCGGCGCTGGTGCGCTTCCCGGAGCTCGAGTCGGCGGACCTCGCAACCCCGGCGCTTCTGGGCTCGGACATCATCCCGCCGGTGGTGGCGGTCATCGCCATCGTGGGCATACTGGCCGCGGCCATCTCCACCATAGACTCCGTGCTCCTGACCCTCTCCTCGATGGTGGCCCGAGACGTCTACGGCAACGCGCCCGGAAGAACCGACGAGCGCCGCCAGCTCCTCGTGGGCAAGCTCGTCATCCCGGTGATCGCGGTGCTGGCGCTGCTGTTTGCGGGTTTGCAGCTGGACCTCATAGCCGTGCTGGCCGTCTCCTCCTCGGCAGGACTGCTGGTAACGGTGCCGGCCATAATCGGGGCGTTCTTCTGGCGCCGGGGGACCGCTGCGGGGGTGTTGACCAGCGTCATCGTGGGTGGTCTGGCAGTCGGCTACCTGGAGGTTACACAGACGAGGTTTCTGGGGCAGGCCTCCGGGGTGTGGGGGCTGTTGTTGGCGGTGGTGCTTTACGTCGGCGTCAGCCTCCTCACCAGGGCCCCGGAGCGCAAGGCCAGCGAGTTCATTAGCTACCTGCGCGGGGCCTTGAAAGACAAGGGCGCCCTGTAGCCCGGCGTTGCCCGCGGGACGAGGACGGCGGTTCCCGCTTGTCTCCCTGGTACTGACAGGCCGGACGGCGTGCTAGAATTTACCGGGGGAAAGGAGAAGAGCCGATGGTTACGGAACGCACGGAAAAAATGGGCCGGGCCACCGAAGAGCTGGCCGAAGTCGCCCGGGACTCGTACAGGGTGGTGGTAGACCGGACCTTTGCGGCCCGGGAGAGCAACGCCCGGATCACGCGCACCTTCTTCGAAGACACGGTGGAGGCCCTGCAGCAGGAGACGGAGTTGAACCTGCGCGCGGCAGAGGAGCTGGCGGAGCAGGCGCGCCGCCAGCGCGAGGCTTTCCGGGAGCTTACCCGCGAGTCGTCGGACGCTTACGAGGAGTTCCTCGGCTCGCTATCGGGCTACTACCAGGAGGAGGTGGACCGGAGCGAGAGCCGCCGATGACGCGCCCGGCATATGGCCCCGCGGCCGAAATTTCGGGGAGGAGGTCTTTCCCGGCCTCAAAGCCTTGAAGAAGCCCCGTTTTCTTGCCAGACTCAGGCTCGACGGGGCGGAACGAGCGACACGGGTACACGGGGCGGCGGCTGACGACCGGCAATGAAAGAAGACCAGGAGCCGAGACTAGAACCAGATAACGCAAGCCCCGGCGCTGTGGCGGGTATCAACCCGCGGGCGGCCGGTGTGTTGCGCCGCAACAGCCTCGAATCCTGGACCAAGCCCGCGCCCTCGCTCTACCCGCACCAGTGGAGTTGGGACAGCGGGTTTATCGCGCTCGGGCTGGCCCACGTGGACAACCGCCGGGCCACGCGCGAGCTGGAGACTTTACTGGGCAACCAGTGGCGGACCGGCAAGGTGCCGCACATCGTCTTCAACCCGGATGCCCCGTCCAAAAGCTACTTCCCCGACGCCGGCCGGTGGGATACCGCGGGCCTCGCCCGCCACGCTCCTTCTTCCCGGGACACCAGCGGCCTGTGCCAGCCACCGATCCACGCCATCGCCGTGCTCCGCATCTGGGAGACGGCCCGCGCCAGGGAGGAGCGCCGGGACCGGGCGCTGCGTTTTCTGACGGAGAACTACCCTCGGCTCTTCTCCTGGCACCGGTACCTCTCCACCGCTCGGGACCCCGAAGAGTCGGGGCTGGTGACGATCTACCACCCGTGGGAGAGCGGTACGGACAACTCTCCCCGCTGGGATGCCCCTCTGGGGAGGATCGAGGTCGGAGATCTGCCGCCCTACGAACGCTACGACCTCCAGCACGTCGATGATCCTTCTCACCGGCCGTCGAACGCCGAGTACGACCGTTTTCTCTGGCTGCTCGAGAGCCTCAAGCGCGTCCGGTACGAGGAGCCCGAGATCTACGAGGCGCACCCGTTCCTCGTCAAGGACGTGCTCTCCAGCGCCATACTGGTCGCGGCCAACGAGGCGCTGCTCCGGATAGCCGAGGTTGTCGGGGCACCAGCCGGGGAGCGAGACCTGCTGTCCGCCTGGATAGAGCGTGGACGGGCCGCGCTCGGGCGGTGCCACGACCCGGAGACCGGCCTGTGCTTCGACTACGACGTGCGGGCCGGCGAGCCCGTGCGCGTCCGCACCGTGGCGGGGTTTGCGCCCTTGATCTCCGGCGAACTCGATCCGCGGCGCCGCGCGGAGCTTCTGGAGGTGCTCGACTCGCCGGCTTTTTCCGGTAACCCGGAATTGCGCTGGCCGCTGCCCCCGAGCGTCAGCCCGGAAGAGCCCGGGTTCCATCCCCGCAGTTACTGGCGCGGCCCCACCTGGCCGGTCGTACACTGGCTGCTGTGGTGGTCCCTGCTGCGGGCCGGAGAGGAGGGCCGTGCCCGGCGCTTGCGGCAGACGGCCCTCGACCAGCTCTCGCAGGGCGGCTTCGCCGAGTATTTCGAGCCCTTTACCGGCGAGCCGCTGGGCGCCTCCGACCAGTCCTGGACCGCCGCCGTCGCCCTCGACATGCTGGCGGCGGAGACCGGGGAGCTTTCCTAGCTTTTCCGAGGCTTGCGGATGGCCGAACAGGGGAACATACTGGGCACGTCGGAGATCGAGAGGGGTTCGCGGTGGACGATAAGAACCAGCGAAAACTGGTGACGGCGCTGTCTATAGTGATAGCTCTGGTGGCGAGCCGGCCGATAACCCGCCGCCTCGCGGAGGAGGTCCCGGAGCGCCGGGGCATAAAAGAGGATTTCTTTGAGTCTGTGCTGCAGGGCGTGGTCTGGACGGGGGCTTTCCTCGTGGCCTCGGTAACCGTGCGGGAGGTCGCGCGTCGCCTGCGGTAGCTCTACCGGCCGGCGTTGATCAGCCGCCGACTTGCCAGACGGCGAGATATGCGGCACCATACGACCGTGTCGGTAGGTCTCGGATCTGCCGCAGTGTCTTGTGGGGAAAGAGAAAGGTAGAGCGGGCGCATGACGGCTCCTGAAAAACTCTCGGAGGACCTAATCCGCATAGAAGGAGATATCCAGGAGCTTCTCGACTACAGGACCGAGATAGACCAGCGCAAAAGGTCGGTTCGAGGCTGGGCGCGCTTCGTTATAAGCCTGAAGCTACTCTTGGTCGCGCGGCAGATAGAACGGCACCTGGTATTCTTGAAGTTGGAACGCAGGATCGCCCAGGATACCCTGCGGGAGCTGGAGGAAGCCGGAGCCCGGAACTCGCCCGGCTAGATCCCCCGCCCGCCGCTCTCCGGGAAGCGTCGCCCGAACCGCTGCTCTCGTAACGGCAGGACAAGAGGTGTTGGTGCGGGTTTTGTTGGAGAGGAATGGGATGCAGGTTTGGCCGGGTGATGAAAACAGGTACGGAGTACTGAGGAGGTAGCCCCGGGTGTCCAAGTTTATCCGCGTAATAAAACAATCCGCCAGGGAGTTCTCCGAAGACGACATGACGACCTACGCGGCGGCGGTCTCCTACCAGGTCTTCTTCTCCCTCTTCCCGTTCATTATTTTCCTGCTCGCGCTGCTCGGGTTCCTGAACCTGCAGAGCGTGTTCGACTCGCTGCTGAGCGAGGCAGAGGCGGTGATGCCCCAGGACACCTTCCAGACCGTCGAGGGGATCATAGGTGAGATCCAGGACCAGGCCAGCGGGGGGATCATGTCTTTCGGCGTGGTAGTGGCGCTCTGGTCGTCTTCCTCGGCCGTGCGCATGACGATGCACGCCATGAACGTCGCCTACGGCGTCGAGGACCGGCCGGTCTGGAAGAAGCTGCCGCTCTCGATCCTGTACGCCGTGCTGCTGGCGGCTACGATCATCACGTCGGCCGTCCTGGTGTTTATGGGCCCGCAGCTCCTGGAGTCGATCTTCCAGGTGGTGGGCCTGGGTTCTGTCGCAAACCTGTTTCTCACCCTCTGGGCCTGGCTGCGGATACCCGTCGCCGTGCTGCTGATAATGTTGACGGTCGCGCTCGTCTACTATCTGTTTCCCAACTACCAGCAACCGTTCCGCGTCATCACGCCGGGGGCCGTGATCGCGGTGCTCGTCTGGGTCGCCGCGTCCCTGGCTTTTTCCTGGTACGTGTCGAACTTCGCTAGCTACAGCGCTACCTACGGGGCCGTGGCCTCGGTCATCGTATTGCTCCTCTACTTCTTTATCTCGGCGGCGATCCTGCTGTTCGGCGCGGAGATAAACGCGGAGACCTACCGCGAGGTCGCCGTGGAGGACGATGTAGCCGAAGACCAGGAGACGGCCACCAAGAGCTGACCCCGCCCAGAGCCTGCAAACACAGGATTTATGCGAGAGATAGACAACAAAGAGCGCCGGACCTTCCTTCTGGAACGGGCCCGCACGGCGAGCCTGGCCACGGTTCGCGAAGACGGTCGCCCGCACGTAGCCCCCGTGTGGTTCGACCTCGACGGCGACGTGGTCGTGTTCACCACCTGGCACGCTTCGGTAAAGGCGCGTAACATTCGCTCGAACGACAGCGTCAGCCTCTGCGTCGACGACGAGGAGCCGCCGTTCGCTTTCGTCCTGATCGAAGGCCGGGCTCGTCTCGGTGAGGAAGACCCCGATCTCCTCTACTGGGCAACGCGCATCGCGGGCCGGTACATGGGTGAAGACCTCGCCGAAAGTTACGGGAAACGCAACAGCGTGCCTGGCGAACTGCTGGTCTGGGTCGATCCCACCAACATCGTCGCCCGCGCGAACATCGCCGACTGACGCGAAACTCGAAGCCCTTTTTGTTGGAGAGAGGACGGTTTGGTGTAGTGCGCGCCCGGGACCGGTGGCCGGTTTCCCGGTTCACTGCTGAAGGCTACACAGACGCAGTGGAACGCTATACACTAGCCTTATGGGCACCAGGTTTCGGTGTTCCGGCTGCATGGGCAGGTCAGCGGTAGGGTTTGGAGCGCAACGTGGACAACCCAAACGCGGCGGTGCTGCGCGGCCCGCAGGTGGTGCGGGACCTGCGGAGCCGGCCGGTTGCAAAGAAAGCCCTCGGGCGGCTATGGGCATAGAACCCCCCACACGCGAGCAGTTTCAGGGGTGTATTGTGGGCCAGGCGGTAGGCGACGCCCTCGGCTTTAACGTCGAGGGCCAGCCGGCACCGGTGTGCCGCCGGTACGTGGAGAAGCTCCGGCCGGACCGTGCTGGAGGGCGCGGGTCTTTTACTCCGGGCCAGTACTCCGACGACACGCAGCTCGCCCGGGAGCTGTTGCAGAGCTACGCGGCGCGGGGCGAGTTCGACCCCGAAGACTACGCAGACCGCATCGCCGCCATTTTCTCGGAGGGCCGGATCGTGGGCCGGGGCCGGACAACCGAGAAGGCCGCCGAGAGGCTCGCCGCGGGGGTTCCCTGGCACGAGGCCGGGACCCCGCCGCCCGCCGCGGGGAACGGCAGCGCCATGCGCGCCGGACCCGTGGGATTGCTCTTTCACGACGACTTCGAGAGCCTGGTAAGGGTTGCCCGGGAGCAGGGGATCATCACGCACCGGGACAGCCGCTGCTCGGCCGGGGCCGTCGCTGTCGCTGGGGCGGTGGCGCTGGTGTCGCGGAAGGAGCCGGTAGAGCGGCTGGAGTTTCTCGGCCGGCTCTCGGAGCTGGTAGCGTCGGTAGAGGCTTCGTTCGCCGGGTCGTTGATGAGCCTCTCCGGTTGGGTAACGCTGCCGCCGGAGCAGGCCGCGGCCCACATCTCCCGGGCCGGGCTGGAGCGAAAACCGGATGAGGGGCGGGACGGGATCCCGCCCTTCGTCATTCCGAGCGTGCTCTGGAGCCTCTACTCGTTCCTGCGGAGTCCCGAGGACTACTGGCAGACGATCCGCACCGCCATAGCCGTTGGGGGCGACGTGGACACCACGGCGGCTATGGCCGGCGCGATCAGCGGCTCCCGCCTGGGCCTCGACGCCGTGCCGCGCGCCCTGGCCCGGCGGCTCACCGACAGGGGAGCCTGGGGCTTCTCCGGCCTCACCGGCCTGGCCGACGAGTGCTACGACGTAAAGTACGGGCGCCCGAAGGTATGAGCCTGAAAGGACCGTCTCGCCGCGAACGCGGAACCCGCGAAGAGAACGAAAAAACAGCCCTCGCGGCGCGCGACGACAGAAGGCGGAAACGTCGTAATAGACGGTACACGACAGGGTCCTTCCGCTCTCCCGTACCAGGTGTTGGCCGGCCTTTGCGAACCCTTTGCTCCTCGTAGCTGGGGGGTACGCACCGCGCCAACCAGCCCGGAGGCGGAGCAGTGGGCGGGCTTTACAGCCCGGCCGGCGGGTACGGTATAATAACGCGCGCAGCACGATGACCGATGTTTACATCAGCCAGGCCGGGACCGGACGTAGCAAACACTTCATGGTTGCGACTTTGTAGTTGTGGAAGACCCTCACTTATCTTGGTTGCTTCTTTCTCTGGCGCTCTTTCTCGTGGCCCTGAACGCGTTTTTCGTGGCGGCGGAGTTCGCGCTGGTGCGGGAAGCCCGCGTTCGGCAACTCGACCAGGATGGCAGCGTACGCGACCGCGTTCTACAGGACGCCCTCGAAGACCCGGACGCGTACCTCACCGCGTGCCGGTTTGGAATAACGATCGCTTCCCTGGGGCTGGGGTGGGTCGGTGTGCCGCTCGTTTCATCCCTTGTCGCACCAGTCTTGGAGGGCGTGGGGGTTACCAGCGGACGGGCGGTGGGCATTACCTCTTTCGTCCTGGGGTTCGCGGTCGTAGCTTACGCCCACCTGGTCTTGGGTGGCCAGGTGCCGAAGTACTTCTCGCTACACAAAACCGACAAGGTAGCGTTTCGGACCAGCCGTCCGCTCCGGCTGTTCGTGTCTCTGTTCCGGCCGGTGGTGTGGCTGGTCAACTTTTCGGCCGGCCTCGTGCTGCGGCCCTGGGGCGTTCGTATCGGGGAGGACACGGATGATCGCTCCGAAAAAGGGTCGCGGTCGAAGATGGGTCCTTACAATACTCCCGGAGGGCCTGGCCGCCTGACCGGCGCCTTCGACTTCGGGGACAAAGTGGCCCGGGAGATCATGGTCCCCCGTCCCGACATCGAGGTGCTCTCGTGCGACACGCCGCTGGAAGATCTGGCCGAGGCTGCAGCGTTCGGGCGCTTTACCCGCTACCCGGTCTACGAGGGCGACCTGGACCGCGTGCTCGGTTTCGTCCACGTAAAAGACCTTTTCCGGGCCGCCAGCGAGGAGCCGGAGCGGTTCGACATCCGGGCCCTCGTCCGCGAGTGCCTCGTGGTACCGGAGAACAAGCTTATCGAGCACCTCCTCAAAGAGTTTCAGGGCCGCAAGCTCCAGATGGCGATCGTCATAGACGAGTGGGGCAGCGTCGAGGGCCTCATAACCATCGAGGACGTGCTGGAGGAACTGGTGGGGGAGATCCAGGACGAGTTCGACGAGGACGAGGCCGCGATAGAGGAGCTTGGCGAGGATCTCTTCGCGGTGGACGGCCGCATCCCCACAACCGCCGTGAACGAACGCTTCGGCCTGGAGCTTCGCGACGAAGACTTCGACACCATAGGAGGCTACGTCCTCGGGGTTCTCGGGCGCCCGCCGGACCCCGGAGACACCGTGGAGGCCGAGGGGATCACCCTTACCGTCAAGGCCGTAGACGGCCCGCGCGTCTCGATGCTCACCCTGCGGAGGACGGATGCGGCCGGATGAGTACGAACCGGGGCACGCCCAATACGAGGACCCGGTTCTGCGAGGGCTCGTGATTCGGGCGGGAGGTTGTCCTCCTACACGATCCGGCAAGTCCCGGACGGTGACGGAGAAAGCTATTTTGCCGGCCGGAGAGAGACGATCCATGCTTCTGGCCGGCTTGCTGAAAGAGCACCCTTCCGAAGCCACCGGCTGGTGCTGAACCCGCCCGATCCGGCAACACCAGGACCTCCCTGGTAACATTGCACGTTATTAGTTTCGAAGTCCTCGGACAAAGCTGGCGGTGAGATTGGATACGGAGACGGAGCGCAAGCACAGCCTCGACGCGCTGACAAACGGGGCTATGGCCGGGATCTGGGAGTGGGTGCAGCAGAAGATCCCCGTCGGCGTGGAGGTCTTCGACGCCCACGCCCACATCGGGGCCGACGTTGACGGGCGGACGATGACCGCCGGGGGCATGCGCGACCGGATGGCCCAGGCCGGCGTGTCGCGGAGCATCGTCTTTCCCCTCAACGACCCGAACGCCCGCGACGATTTCTCGGGGCCGAACGACGTGCTCTGGAACGCGTACGAGGAGTACCCGGACCTCTTCGTGCCCTTTTTTCGCCTCAACCCGCACCGCGACTACGAGAAGGAGTTCGAGCGTTGCCTGGACCGGGGCTTTAAAGGCCTCAAGCTGCACCCGGTCTCCCAGGCTTTCGAGCTGGACGACCCGGAGGCCGTGCGGCTGTTCGGGATGGCGGCGGAGGCGGACCTGCCGGTCCTGATCCACGCCGGCTTCGCGATGCAGCGGATCGTAGAGCCCCTCTTGCCGACGGTCGAGCGGCACCCGGAGCTGCGCCTCATCCTGGGCCACGCCGCGATGGTCGAGGTGCTGGAGGCCGTGCGGGCTTTCGAGATCCATCCGAACGTTCTCTTCGAGACCTCTGTGGTGGGGCTGCGGGACCTCTACGTCCTCTTCCGCACCCTGGACCCGGCCCGCATCAGCTACGGCTCCGACATCCCCTACGGTGACCTGCCCTCGACGCTCTACGCCACGCTGGCCGCCGCAGACGCCGCCGGCGTGCCCGACGGCGAGCTTCCCGGCATACTCTCCGGCAACATCCGGCGGTGGTTCCCGTGATGGAGAAGGTCACCGACGACCTGCGGGTGGGGCACCTGCTGCGGATCAGCAGCTACCTGAACATGGCGATCCTCTCGATGTGGCGGGCCAACCCCCGCGCAGGCGTCGTTATGGGGATGGCCCGGGCCAGTGCCCGGGGACCAGGGCCGGGCGGAGACGACGAGGAGCTGCTCCAGAAGCTGCGGGCCCTGATCTCCGAGGGCATCGAGTACTACGAGCGGGATGACTTCCCGGCGGCGATGGCCCGGATGCGGGTTGCCCACGATCTCGTGGGCCTCCGCATTATCCGCATCTCGGGTGGATGACGGTGGAGAAGGACCTCAACGCGGCGCTGCCCGAGGACGCGCCGCTCGCGCTGGCCCGGCGCGGGGCCGTCGTGGAGAGCATCCACCGCGGCCGCGCCGTCGTCTGCGACCCTGCGGGCACGGTGCTGGACGCCGTCGGTGACCCCTCGGGCTACGTCTACGTCCGCTCTTCGGTAAAGCCGTTTCAGGCCCTGCCGCTCGTCCTCTCCGGCGCGGCGGACGCCTTCGGTCTCACCACCGAAGAGCTGGCGATCGTCTGCGCTTCCCACGACGCCGAGGAGCAGCACCTCGCCGCCGTGCGCTCCCTACTGGAGAAGGCCGGGCTCTCCGAGGAGCACCTGCAAAGCGGCCCGCACCGGCCGCGCTCCGCCGCGACAGCCGCGAAGCTCGCCCGCAGCGGTGAGGCACCCCGGCCCATCCACGGCAACTGCTCCGGCAAGCACGCCGGGATGCTCGCCGTCTGCGCCCACCGGGGCTGGAGCCTCCGCGACTACCGGCAGCCGGACCACCCGCTGCAACGCTGGGTCCTGGAGCTCGTCGCGGAGGTCTGCGGCTTGGAGGTGGACGAGGTACTCCTCGGCGGCGACGGCTGCGGCGTGCCCAGCTTCGCGATGCCGCTCGCGAGCCTCGCCACCTGCTTCGCGCGCTTCGCCACCGGCGAGGAGCTTCCCCGGGAGGTCGGCGGGGCCTGCGAGCCCCTCCGACGCGCCATGCGCGAGCATCCGGGCATGATCGCCGGCCCTCGCCGCCTCGACACGCAGCTCATGGAGGGCACAAACCTCGTCGCCAAGCGCGGGGCCGAGGGTATCTTTGCCGCCGGCAGCCCTGAGGGGTGGGGGATGGCCCTCAAGGTCTCCGACGGCGCCGCCCGGGGCGTCCGGCCCGCGGTCCTCCCGCTGCTCGCCCGCCACGGTGTCGCGTATCCGGAAGGGCTGGAGACGTACGAGCTCCGGGACCTCCACGGTGAGGCCGTCGGCGAGATGGTGCCGGCTGGAGGGTAGCCGGCCTACGGCGCGTACAGCTCGACCTCGGAGAGCGTGATCAAGCCGCGCTCCAGGACTTCTCTCACGCGGGGCAGAGCAGCCTCCACCATCTCCCGGCAGCCCACGGCCTCGACCACCACCGGGAGGTCGGCGTGGAACCGCAGGGGCCGGCCGGAGATCATGCCGGAAGCCCGGTCGAAGCCCATGATGCCGTGGTGTACGGAGATGTCCTCGATGCCGGCCTCTCGGAATGCTTCGGCGATCAGGGCGTGGGAAGGCCGACCCCGGAAGCTGGCCGAGTCTCGGAGGTAGACCCTGACCCTCGTCGCCCGGGCGGCGTTCAATGCTCACCGTCCGGCTCGGGGGGTACGATCTGCTCGGCCTCCACCTCCGAGGCGATGACGAGCCCGTTCTTGACCGCCCGCCGCAGGAAAGGCAGTAGGCTCCTTATGCGCTCCTCGTCGTCCACGATGTCCACGACGATCGGCAGGTTCTCCGCCAGGAGCAGGATGCCGGCGGTCGAGATTCCGGCGTGGGGCGCGTAGCCCATAAAGCCTTTGAAGACCGTGGCCCCGGCTATACCGCGCTCCCGGGCCGCGAGCACTATGGCCTCGAACAGGGGCCGGCCCCGGTAACGTTCGTCCTCCCCGACGAAGACCCGCAACCGGCGAGATCTCTTCATCCGTTAGAACCTCGCTCCCAGGTAGATGCCGAGAAAGAGGGCCGGAAGCCCCAGGGCGACGCTGCCGAGGACGTTGAAGAACGAGCGGTTGTACTCCCGGGCCAGGACCAGGTTCAGGGTCTCCAGCATCAGCGTCGAAAAGGTGGTGAACCCGGCGAGCAGCCCGCTGCCCAGGATCAGGAACAGGGCTCTCTCCTGGGGGGCGGCGCCTTCGAGAAGCCCGAGCCCGAAGCAGCCCAGAATGTTGACCACGAGCGTGCCCCAGGGAAAAGCAGCCCCCGCCCGGTGGCTGACCCAGCCCCCGATTACGAACCGCAAGACCGCTCCCGTACCCGCCCCGACGAGCGTGAGCATATACTCGATCGCTACCACCTCAAAACCCTCCGCGTGAACCGGATACCCAGGTAGGCGGCGGCGAGGCCGAGCATCAGGCTTCCGCCGGCGTAGAACGTCCCCAGGACCGGTGAGACGCTCCAGGTCTCGCTCGTCTGGAGGGCGTAGTTGCTGAACGTGGTGAACGAGCCCAGAAAGCCCAGCACCCAGAACATCCTCTCGCGCTCCTCCACGAACCTCTCGAAGAGCAGGGTTCCGAAGATGGCTATCCCGAAAGAGCCCAGGACGTTCACGGTCATCGTTCCCCAGGGAAACGCGCCCGCCCCGGTGGAAGCCGCCACCGTCTCCAACAGGATCCTGGCCCCAGCTCCCAGGGCGCCGCCGGCGAAGACCCATGCCAGGTGTCTCGGTTCCACCCTGAAAGGCTTGGGACGGTGCGCGCCGCCGCGCAGAAAGTCGGCGGGGGCCGCGTGCAGCACCTCCTCGCGCATCACCGAGACGGGTGCGTCGGGAACCGTGTTCAGAAGCTCGGGTATGAACTCTTCGAGCCGGTGCGCCTCGTCTACAACCATCACGAAGAAGCTGTAGCCGCCGTCCTCCGGCCCCCGGTAGGCCGTCGCGGTTGCTATGCCGCCCCGGTGGGCGGCGCGCACGGCCCGCTCGCACTCCAGCTCCGAGCGCAGCCGCAACGTGGCCTGCGCCACCGTAACAGCGGTGTTCATGAAGGTTGGCCCGCTGACCCATAGCCGCAGTGTGCGAACCACCCGTGGGCGTCCTGAGGTGTGACGGCAGAGAGTGCTTCGCCCATCGCCTCCACCAGGGCCTCCCGTGTGCG
>SIRX01000020.1 GCA_004563715.1 Actinomycetota bacterium
GGGAGATGAAATAGAAAGCCTGCGCCGCGATGCACAGTTTTGTCTGCGACAAGGCGACTCAACGAGAAGCGATATACACTCATATATTAGTAGGCTGCTCGCTATCGGGGTAGGCAAAATGCCGAACTAAAGTCATCGCTAACCGGCTACCTCCGCCATAACCTCCTCCGAAATATCGAAGTTGGCGTAGACTTCCTGTACGTCGTCGTTGTCTTCGAGGGCGTCTATGAGGCGGAGGGTCTGCTTCGCCGTCCCGGCGTCGAGGTCTATGGTGTTCTGGGGCTGCATGGTGACCTCGGCGTTCTCGTAGGGGATGCCGGCAGCCTCCAGGCGCTCGCGCACGGCCATGAAGTCGCCCGCCTCCGTTACGACCCGGTAGTCGTTCTCCTGGGGCTCGACGTCCTCGGCCCCGGCCTCCAGCGCGACCTCCATGAGCTCGTCCTCGTCCACCTCGTCGGCGGGGACCAGGATGATCCCCTTCCGGTCGAAGAGGTAGGCGACGGACCCGCTGGTGCCGAGCTTGCCGCCGTTCTTGGAGAAGATGTAGCGCACGTCGGCGGCGGCCCGGTTGCGGTTGTCCGTCAAGACCTCGACGAGGACCGCCACGCCGCCGGGGGCGTAGCCCTCGTAGGTGATGCGCTCGAACTCCTCGGCGTCGGCGCCCGCCCCGGTGCCCTTCTCGATGGCCCGGGCGATGTTGTCGTTGGGCATGTTGGCGTCCTTGGCCTTCTGCACCGCGAGCGCGAGCGCCGGGTTCATCTCCGGGTCGCCCCCGCCCTCGCGGGCCGCCACGCTAATAGCCTTGCTCAGCTTGCCGAAGAGCGCGCCGCGCTTGGCGTCGGCGGCTCCTTTTTTGCGCTTGATCGTGGACCATTTACTGTGACCGCTCAATGCCGCACACCTCCCGTAAGAAGTACTCGTGAAACCGCCTGTCGTCCGTCAGCTCGGGGTGAAAGGCCGTGACCAGGATGTTCTCGCCCCGCGCCGCGACCACCCGGCCGTCTATCTCGGAGAGCACCTCGACCCCCGGCCCCACGTCCTCGAAGAACGGCGCCCGGATGAAGACCCCGGTGAACGGCGCGTCGAAGCCCTCCACGTCCAGGTCGGCCTCGAAGGAATGGACCTGCCGCCCGAAGCCGTTGCGCTCGACGAGGGCGTTCATCAGGCCGAGCAGGGGCTGGCGCGGGCCCGTGGTGGCCGAGGCGGCGAGCACCATCCCGGCGCACGTGCCCCACACGGGGCCGCCCTTGTAGAAGTAGCTGCGGATGCCGTCCAGCAGGCCCGACTCGACCATCATGCGCCCGATGGTCGTGGACTCGCCGCCGGGGACCACGACCCCGGCGAGACCCTCCAGGTCTTCGTGGCGGCGCACCTCGACGGCCTCGACGCCCAACTCGTCGAAGACCTGGCAGTGCTCCCGGAAGTCGCCCTGGAGCGCGAGTATCCCTACCTTCGGCCTGTCCCCGTTACCAGCCACGGACCGCCAGCCGCTCTCCTTCCGTCAGGTCGCCCATCTCCTTGCCGACCATCGCCTCCCCGAGACCCCGGCTGACCTCGGCCACGACCTTCGCGTCCTTGTAGTGCGTCGTCGCCCGCACGATGGCCTGCGCCCGCCGCGCCGGGTCGCCGCTCTTGAAGATGCCGCTCCCGACGAACACGCCGTCCGCCCCGAGCTGCATCATCAGGGCCGCGTCCGCGGGGGTGGCGATACCGCCGGCCGTGAACAGCACCACCGGCAGCCGGCCGTTCTCCGAGACCCACTTCACCAGCTCGTAGGGAGCCTGGAGGTTCTTGGCCTCCGTCATCAACTCCTCCGGGCCGAGCGTGGCCAGCTTGCGGATGCCGCCGACGATGGCCCGCATGTGCCGCACGGCCTCGACCACGTTGCCGGTCCCGGCCTCGCCCTTAGAACGGATCATGGCCGCCCCCTCGCCGATCCTGCGCAGCGCCTCCCCGAGGTTAGTCGCCCCGCACACGAACGGCACGTCGAAGGCCCACTTGTCTACGTGGTGCGCCTCGTCGGCGGGCGTCAGGACCTCGGACTCGTCTATGTAGTCCACCTCCAGGGCCTGGAGCACCTGGGCCTCGACGAAGTGCCCGATACGGGCCTTCGCCATCACCGGGATGGTGACGGCTTCTTCGATCTCCAGGATCTTCTCCGGGTCGCTCATCCTCGCCACCCCGCCGTCGGCCCGGATGTCGGCCGGCACCCTTTCCAGCGCCATGACGGCGACGGCCCCGGCCTCCTCGGCGATCTTCGCCTGTTCCGCGTCCACCACGTCCATGATGACGCCGCCCTTGAGCATCTGGGCCATACCGCTCTTTACCCGGAACGTGCCGGTTAGCTGTCCATTCTCCGCCATGCGTTTCTCCTGTAAATGGTTACTAGAATCCGTAAGCGTTATCTTACTACCGGCGCACCCGCGCGCCAACGTCCGGCGGCGGCCTCCGGGGAAGGCCTAGTCTATCCGGATGCGCTCGCGTTGCGGCTCTTCGGAGCCCTCTGGCGGCTTGCCGGGCCTTACGAGCGCCCCGACGCCCCGCAGCGCCTCGAAGCCCGCCCGCCGGAAGTGCGTGCCCGCTGCCTTACGCCGCTCCCCCGGCACTAGCAGGTAGGCCACCGCCCCGAGCAGGGAACCTCGCCCGCGCCGTGGTTCAGACTCCGGCATCAGCCAACCTCACTTTCAGCCGCCCCTCCTCGATGCTGGCCCCGGCCGCCGAGAGCCGGGCCAGAGAGTCGGGCAGCAGGATGTTCCGCCGGTAAGTCCCCACGCGCACGAACAGCTCCGCCCCGCGCTTGGAGAGGTCCACCTCCCGCTTGTCCGCCAGCGGGAGGTTGAAGACCACCTCGTAGCCCTCGCCGTTCTTCCGGATATCGTGGGCCGCGCCGCGGAACAGCACCTCTAGCGGCTCCGTCTCCTCGAACACGTCTTCGGCGAGCCCCGCGAGAGCCTCCAGGCCGAACATCTCCCGGTCGAACAGGCGGGCGGTGAGGATCGGGATCGGGTCGAACGACTCGGCGATGGTCTTCATGTGCCGCTCCTGGGCCTCGCGCCAGCGGGCGAAGTACGGGTCCGTGACCGTATCCGGCAGCAGCCGGTTGACGACCACGGCGTCCACCCCGTAGTCGTAGAGGTTCAGGTAGGTGTAGGCGCGCCGGGCCTCGGCTATGACCATCTTCTCGGCGTTCATCACGAGCCGCACGGAGGCGTGCTGCCGGTCCGTCAGCACCTCTTCCACCCCGGCTATCGCCTCGTAGAAGCGCTGGCCGGCAGCGAAGACGCTGTCTTCGGGGAACGGCGGGAGGGACTTCGCCCGGTTCGCGAACGGCCGGACGAGCTTCGCGGCGCGGCGCTGTATCGGCAGGATCTTCTCCACGTACCAGTTCATCTGGTCGGGGAGGCTCAGGAGCTTGAGCGTCTCGCCGGTCGGCGCGGCGTCCACGATGAGGGCGTCGTACTCCCCGCCCTGGTGGTGCCGCCGGACCATGAGGAGCCCGAAGAGCTCGTCCATGCCGGGGAGCATCGCCAGCTCCTCGGCGGCCAGGGTGTTCGCGCCTTGCCACTCGAAAACGGTGGAGACGTAAGATTGTATCTCCGCCCAGTTGTCCTCGATCATGGCGGTGTGGTCCATCTCCTGCGCCCACAACCCGCCGGCCATCTCCTTCGGGTCCGGTCCTATCGGGGCGTCGAAGGCGTCCGAGAGCGAGTGCGCCGGGTCGGTGCTCATAACCAGCACCTTCTTGCCGGCCCGCGCCGCCTTGAGCGCGGTCGCCGCCGCGACGCTCGTCTTGCCGACGCCGCCCTTGCCCGTGTAGAGGATCGTGCGCAAAGCTAGCGGTGGGCCGGGTGAGGGGCTTCGGGACGCACGCGGCAGATTATACCGCCCACCCTCATATCTGGCCGCGGTTGCGGTAGGCGTCCTGGTGGCGCTGCTGGGCCTCTACGGTCCGAATCGCCTCCGGCATCGCCTCCAGCCGGCCCTGGGGAATGGGCTCCCCGGTGTCGTCGCAGACGCCGTAGGTGCCCTCCTCGATCTTCTGCAGCGCCCGCTCGACGTGCTCCAGCCGCCGTCCTAGCTGCTCCTCGGTGGTGGCGTCCACCTGCCGGGTGTGCAGCGAGTGGCTCACGTCCCCCGAGTCGTGCTGGGTGAGGTCGCCCTCCTCCTCGGACCGGAACTCCTGGTCCTCGGCCAGGCCCTGGCGCATCTCCTCCAGCTCGGCCTTCAACTCCAACAAGCGTTGCTTCTGCTGTTCTACAAACTCCTGGCTTGGCTCGGCGTTCGCCAAGGTAACTCCCATCTGTTGCCAATCCGAATACTTGGTTAGCCCTACCCGCTAGAGCCTACCACTACACGGCGGACGACGCCCGCAGCCGCGGTCCGGCGTCCTTCGCCGGCTGCTCCGGCCGGCGGCCGAGGGAGAGGAGGCGTTCGATCCGGGTCAGGCTTTGCCCGGCGGGCCTGGGGTGCTCCCACAGCTCTACGTGGAGCGCCTCCTCGCGCAAAAAGACCCGCACGTGGGTCAGCACGAACCTGGACACGAAGACCGGCGGCCCCTTAAAACGCGGGACAACCGGCTGGAGCTGCCGCAGCCAGCACCCGGAGTTGACCATCACCGCCCGCCCCTTCTGTCGCGGGACCTCCTCCAGCGACGGCAGGTGCGTGTGCCCGGAGGCGAACACGTCTATCTCCTCCGGGTCTACGGCGGAGTCCATCGGCGGCCGGACATCCTTCGTGAGGACCTCCCGCACCTTCGCTTTGGACGCTTCGGTGGGCGAGTACCGGGCCTCCCGTTGCGGACCCATCGCGCCAAGCGCACCCCGGACGGCGCGCCGCACCACCACGAAAAAGACCGCGAAGATCGCCAGCACCAAGAGCCCGAAGCCCGCAACGTCCACGAACAGCGCGTGCGCGGCTGAGAGCCCCGGAACCCCCGCGAGCTGCTCGGTCCCGCCGCCGCCCACCGCCAGGTACACCAGCAACCGGTAGACCAGGTACGCCGCCAGGAACGGCAGCAGCAGGTAGGCGAGGACCTTGGCCACCAGGTCGTAGAAGTACCGGCTCGCGACCCACTGCGGGACCGCCATTACCGGGAAGACCATCTTTATCTCCGAGAGGTCGAGCCCCGGCTTTATCTCGCCGAGCGGGGCCACCCGCCGGGTGAAGTCCGTGACGACGTGATGCCCGAGCGGCGTGTCGAGCCCATCGTTGTAGTCCGTTACGCGGTTCGGCGGGTCGAACTGGTTGCCGTGCTCGCAGTACACCACGCGCCGTACGCCGCCGGGATGCATCTGCAGCTTGGCGGCGTAAGAGTACGCGAACTCGTCCACCAGACCGCGTTCCCGGAGCGTAGCCTGGATCCCCGGGTTCCACCACATCTCCGCGTCGTGGTTGCCGGGCATGTAGATCACGCGCTTCCCCTCCCCCTCGCGGAAGCGCGCCAGCGCGGCGAACATCTCACCGTACTCCGGACGCCCGATCGTCAGCGAAGCCCGGTTCTCGCCCGCCGGGACCTCCCCGATCTGCAGGAAATCGAAGAAGTCCCCCGCCAGAACCAACTCCACCGGCCCCTCGTGCTCGGCCAACTCCTCGAACAACGCCCGCAACTCCTCCGGCGACTCGAACCCGTCGCACCCGGGGTCACCCCCGATGTGCGTGTCCGAGACGAAAACTATCAGCACGTTGGCGCTCAACTCACGCATCGCCGCATTGTAGCTGGATGACGGACATGCCTCACCACCAGAAGAGGCAGAAACGTGGTGGGTATGATCTCGCTTACCAAACCCGCGGCAAATGTAGCTCCCTTTGTGTCAAATAGTTAGCCACCTGTTTGGTGGGCCCGTAGCTCAGAGCGTCTGGATCGACTATAGGCTTAACACGTCCACTACCCGCATGAAAACTGCTCCATTCTGACCAGCGGCCCATAACCTTGCGTCTACGTTCCCTCGACGGTACGACCAAGAAAGCCTGGTCAAGTCCCGAAGTTTCTGTAATTTCCTCCAAGACAAGTTCAGCTTCTACCGATCCATGAGGATCACCCCCCTCCGCCTCTCGCTCCTCGTAGCGTCGTTCTGCAAGCTCGCCCATGTTCAGGTAGCGCCTGCCCGTCAGCCATTCCTCGGACTGCTCGACGGCCAATGCACTCACCAACCGCACACACGACCC